>NZ_JBEXTX010000002.1:220829-282850 GCF_040614175.1 Amycolatopsis sp. NPDC006131 | reverse complement strand
CCGCCGGCCCCGCTCCCGCCGGCCCCGCTCCCGCCGGCCCCGCTCCCGCCGGCCCGCCCTCGTCCAGGGCACTCCCTGCCCCCGCCCCTCCCGGCAACGTTTGCCCTTGGGGCAGGTGGTTGCCACTCCGGCACGTAGTCGGCGCGCCCGGTGCGGCCGTGGCAACGCCAGTGGCGCCGTCGCGCCGGGTGCCGCCGCGGTGGCGCCGGGAGACGCGGCGCGCGGCCGTCGGTGCGGCGGCCCCGGGTGGCGGTCGGTGCGGCGGCGCGGCGGATGCCGCTGCGGCGGCCCCGGGTGGCAGTGGCGCGGCGGCGCGGCGCGCGGCAGCGGGAGCACCGTTGGCGGCGGCGTGGCGGCCCCTGGTGGCGGTTGGTGCGGTGGCGCGGCGGATGCCGCCGCGGCGGCCCCGGGTGGCAGTGGCGCGGCGGCGCGGCGCGCGGCAGCGGGAGCACCGTTGGCAGCGGCGCGGCGGCCCCTGGTGGCGTTAGCGCGGTGGCGGCGGCGGTCGGTGCGGTGGCGGCGGCGCGGCGCCCCCAGGTGGCGGTAGCGCGGTGGCGGCAGGCGGCAACGGCAGCACCGTTGGCGGCGCGATGGGGCCGCAGCAGCGTCGGTGCGACCGGGCGGCTCCCCCGCGGTCAGTCGTCGTTCTGCAGGTGTGCGCTGATCGGCACCACCAGCGGCGTCCCGGAGACCGGGTCGGGCAGGACCTTCGCCGAGAGGCCGAAGATCTCGTCCAGCAGCGGCTCCGTCAGCACGGCCGACGGCGGCCCCTGCGCGATGATCCGCCCGTCGCGCATCGCGACCAGCGTGTCGGCATAGCGGGCGGCCAGGTTCAGATCGTGCAGGACCATCACGACCGTCGTGCCGCGGTCGCGGTGCAGGCGGTGCACCAGGTCCAGCACGTCGATCTGGTGGGCCAGGTCGAGGTACGTGATCGGCTCGTCCAGCAGCAGCAACCCGGTCTCCTGCGCGAGCGTCATCGAGATCCACGCGCGCTGCCGCTGGCCGCCGGACAGTTCGTCGACCACGCGGTCCGCCAGCACGTCCATCCCGGTCAAGCGCAACGCCGTGGAGATCGCCTCGTCGTCCGACGTCGACCACTGCCGGTACCAGCGCTGGTGCGGGTGCCGCCCGCGCGCCACCAGGTCGCCGACCGTCAGGCCCTCGGGCGCGACCGGCGACTGCGGCAGCAGCCCGACCACCTTCGCGACCTCACGCGTCGGCAGCTTGTCGATCCGCTCGCCGTCCAGCAGGACCGCGCCCTCCCGCGGCGCCAGCAACCGCGCCAGCGCCCGCAGCAGGGTCGACTTGCCGCACCCGTTCGGGCCGATGATCGCGGTGATCGTGCCGTCCAGGACGTCCAGGTCCAGGCCGTCGACCACCAGCCGCTCGCCGTACCCCAGCTTCAGGCCCTCGGCCCGCAGTCGTGACGTCATGCTCGTGCCTCCCGGCGGCTCCGGACGAACAGGAAGATCAGGTAGGGCGCTCCGAGGATCGCGGTCAGCACCCCGACCGGCAGGTCCGGCAGCAGCAACCGGGTCAGCAGGTCCGCCCCCACGGTCAGCAGCGCGCCCAGCACCATCGACCCGAACAGCGGCGGCTGCGCAGTCTTCGCCAGCCGCACCGCGATCTGCGGCGTCGCCAGCGCGACGAACGTGATCGGCCCCGCCGCGGCGGTCGCGATCGCGGCCAGCGCGGCCGCCAGCAACAGCAGCGCACCACGGGCGCCGTCGACCCGGATGCCCAGCCCGCGCGCGGTGTCGTCGCCGAACTGCAAGCCGCCGACGGTGCGCCCGCAGATCAGCGTGATCGGCACCAGCACGGCCAGCGCGATCGCGACCGGACCGACCGAATCCCACCCGACGTCGGCGAGGTTGCCGACCAGCCACGTCGTCGCGCGCGCCGCGTCGTTCACGTCCCCGGCGGCCAGCAGCCAGTTCACGATGTTGTAGCTGATCGCCCACAACCCGATCCCGATCAGCACCATGCGGTAGCCGTCGATGCCGCGCCGCCACGACAACGCGTAGAGCAGCACGCCCGCCAGCAGCCCGCCGATCAGCCCGGCGACCGGCACGCCGAGCGCGCTCACCATGCCGCTGACCTGGCCGCGGTACCCGCCCGCGACGATCGCGGTCACCGCGCCGACCCCGGCGCCCCACGTGATGCCCAGGATGTCCGGGCTGGCCAGCGGGTTCCGCGCGACCGACTGGAACAACGCGCCGGACAGCCCGAGCGCGGCGCCGACCAGCACACCGGCGAGCGTGCGCGGCAGGCGCAGGTCGAAGATGATCCCGCGTTCCCGCCGGGTCCCGCCGCCGAGCAGGGTCTCCAGCACGTTCCAGATCCCGATGTGGGAACTGCCCATCCCGATGTTGATCGCGGCGACGAGCACCAGCAGCACCGCCGCGATGACGACGACCGCGACCAGTCGCGGCTTGACCGTCCACGCCACCGGCCCGGCGGCCAGCACCTTGCGAGTCATACCTTGCTCAGCCCCCGCCGCCGCACCAGCACGATGAACACGGGCGCCCCGATGATCGCGAGCAGGATGCCCACCTCGAAGTTGTCGCCGGTCAGCACCCGCCCGAGCACGTCGGCCGTCAGCAGCAGCACCGCGCCGAGCAGCCCGGCCACCGGCACCAGCCAGCGGTAGTCCGGGCCGGTGATCGCGCGGGCCAGGTGCGGCACGACGAGCCCGAGGAACGCGATCGGCCCGCACGCGGCGACCGCCGAACCGGTCAGCAGCGTGATCGCGGCGACGCCGAGCACCCGGGTGCGTAGCACGCGCTGACCGAGCGCGGTCGCGACGTCCTCCCCCAGCGCCAGCGTGTTCAGGCCGGGCGTGTTCATCAGCGCGAGCAGCAGGCCGGCCACCAGGAACGGCGCGATCTGACCGGTGATCGCGAAGTCGCGCCCGGCGATCGACCCGATCCGCCAGAAGCGGTAGATCTCCATGCCGCGCTCGTCGCCGAGGATGATCGCCGACACCAGCCCGTGCAGCAGCGCGCTCACCGCGGCGCCGGCGAGCGCGAGCGTCACCGGGGTCGCGCCCTTGCCGCCGACCGCGCCGAGCAGGAACACCGCGACGCTGGCCAGCAGCGCGCCGGCGAACCCGAACCAGATGAACCCGTAGAGGCCGTCGATCCCGAGCACCACGGCCGCGAACACGACCGCCAGCGCCGCGCCGTGCGTGACGCCGAGCAGACCGGGATCGGCGAGCGGGTTGCGCGTGTGACCCTGCATGAGCGCGCCCGCGACGCCGATCGCGAGCCCGACGAGCAGGCCGAGCACGGTCCGCGGCAACCGCAGCGACCGGACGATGATGTCCGATTCGGACCCGGACGGCTGGGTGAGCGCCGTCCACACCTCACCGAGCGGGATCGACTTCGTACCCAGCGCGACGCTCGCCGCGCAGATGAGGACCAGCAGGACGGCGAGCCCGCCGATACCGGCGAGACGACGCTGTCTCCGCGTCCGTGGCCGGGCTGTCGCCACCACCGTCACTGATGTCGCCTATCCAACTCGAGCTTCCAAACGGGACAAACCGCATCCTATGCTCCGCGTTAGGCAAGGCTAACCGAAAGAGAGATCACGATGACGAGACCGTGGCGAGCAGCACTGGCGCTGGCCGTGACCGCGAGCCTGACCCTCACCGCGTGCGGGGGCGGCGGCGACGAGGCCACGCAGGAGAGCGGGGCCGGCCAGGCCGGGTTCCCGCGCACCATCCAGCACGCGATGGGCTCGACCGTGCTCGAGGCGCAGCCGAAGACGGTCGCCGCGCTCGACACCAGCTACGTGGACGCCGCGCTCGCGCTGGAAGCCCAGGTCGTGGCGTACACGAAGTACCGCAACTTCGACCAGCTGCCCGAGTACCTCGGCGAGGACCGCCGCTTCGGCGAGGGCGCCAAGGTGATCGGCCCGCTGGAGACCCCGGACGTCGAGCAGCTCTACGACATCAAGCCGGACGTGATCGTGTCGGCGAAGGTGCGGCACGAGAAGTACTACGAGCAGTTCACCGGGGTCGCCCCGACGGTCTTCTCCACGACCACCGGCGCGATCTGGAAGGACAACATCCGGCTGCTCGCGCAGGTCCTCGGCAAGGAGCCGCTGGCCGAGCAGAAGATCGGCGCGTACGAGCAGCGGGCGCAGCGGATCGGCCAGGAGATCGCCGCGAAGCTCGGCCGCGCGCCGACGGTGTCGATCGTGCGGTTCGTCGAGGGCGAGCCGACCGTGCGCCTCTACAGCAGCGCGTCCTACCCCGGCATCGTGATGGCCGACGCGAAGCTGTCCCGCCCCGCCGGGCAGCCGGACGCGACCGACAAGATCTCGGTGAACCTCAGCCAGGAGGACATCGCGAAGCTGGACGCGGACGTCATCTTCGTGTCGTCGTACCAGGACGAGACGAAGACGGCGGAGGACCCGAAGGCGAAGTTCCAGGCCAACCCGCTGTGGGCCACGCTGAAGGGCAAGATCGTCGACGTCTCCGACAGCACGTGGTTCAGCGCCGTGAGCCTGCAGGGCGCCTCGGCGATGCTGACCGACCTGGCGAACCAGTTCGGCGTCACGCCGTGACCCGCGCGGGGCCGCGTCCGATGTGGTCGCGGCCCCGCGGCTCTACGGTGGACCCATGATTTTCATCACTGCGAAGTTCCGGATCCTGCCCCAGCACGCCGACGACTGGCCCGACATCGCGCGGGACTTCACGCTCGCCACCCGCGCCGAGCCGGGGTGCCTGTGGTTCGACTGGTCGCGCAGCGTCGAGGACCCCAACGAGTACGTGCTGGTGGAAGCCTTCCGCGACGGCGACGCGGGTGCCGCGCACGTCCAGTCCGACCACTTCAAGGAAGCGCAGCGGACGCTGCCGCCGCACCTGGCGGAGACCCCGCGGATCGTCAACTTCGAGGTGCCGCAGGAGGACTGGTCCGAGCTGGGCGAGATGGCCGTGCAGCGCTGACCGCTCCAGCTGGCGGCGCCTTGGGTGCGTCCCCGAGGCGCAACCGGAGCGTCCAGCCTGCCACCGGCCAGGACGACCCAGTTCTCCGCCGCGATCCGCCGGCACGTCGCCCGGAACCGCAGTCCCGCCCGGGAACTCCGCCAGCGCAGACTCGAAGCGCTCGACACCGGCCGCACGACCTCTGCCGTGGGGCCCCGCAGGTCAGGCCGCGGCCAGCGAGTTCATCGTCGCAGGGGGTACCGACGAAATCGGGCGCTCGCGCGCTAGGCGCGCAGGCCGTCGGCGATGATCTTCGCCAGTGGGCGGCCCTGCGGGGCCTGGCGCTGGATGGCGAGGTAGCCCGCGAGCAGCGCGGTCAGGTCGCCGGGTTCGACGTCCGCCCGCACGGCGCCCGCGGCCTGCGCCCGCCGCAGCAGGTCGGCGAACGCGGCGCGGAACTCGGCGCGTTCGTCCGACGCGGCCTTGAACGGCAGTCCGGTGCTCGCCTCCAGCGCGTCGCAGAGAGCCTTGTTCAGCAGCGCCTGCTCGGCCACCACGTCGAAGAACTCGAAGAACGCCGCGCCGGGGTCGGGCGCGTCGAGCCGTTCCCGCGCCTGCCCGGCCAGCCACGCGATCCGGTCCAGCACGACGGCCTCGAACAGCAGTTCCTTGCTGGGGAAGTGCCGGTAGACCGTGCCGGCGCCGACCCCCGCCCGCCGGGCGATCTCGTCCAGCGGCACCGACGGGCCCTCGTCCGCGAACGCCTCCTGCGCCGCCGCCAGGACACGGGCGCGGTTGCGGCGCGCGTCGGCGCGCAGTCCGGTGCGGCTCGCGGGGGTCGTCATCGTGTCCGATTCTAGCCGCCGGCGGTCACGGTCGGGTCCGCGAACAGCCCGACCAGACCCGGCCACGCCCCGGGCACCAGCAGCACCGCCAGCACCGTGAACACCGGCACGACCAGGAACTTCTCCACGCCCTTCCCGGTGCGGAACCGCAGGAACGACGGCGGCCGCAGCTCGTACCAGGTCTCCCCGGCGATCGGCACCGGGAACAGGAACGGGCAGCCCGACTCGGTGAGCGCGTCGCCGAGGCAGTGCACGAAACAGCCGACCGCCACCGCGATCCCCAGCCAGCCGGTCAGCTGCGACAACTCCGCCGCGGCGCTGGCCGTCAGCGCCCACCACACGACCCCGCCGCCGGCGACCAGCAGCAGCCAGTCCCCCAGCGCGTCCGCCGCGAGCAACAGCGCGAACAACACCACCCCGGCCACCACGTACCAGCCGCCGGCCCGGGTGCCGTACGTCGTCGCCACGCCGAGGCCGATCGCGAACAACAGCGTGTGCGACAGGTGCCGGTGGCTGCCCCGGCCCCGCTCGTCGCGCGGCCCCTTCGTGACCTTGTACAGCGCCGCCGAGGTGTGCCGGAGCAGCCAGCACACCAGGCCGGTGATCGGCCCGAGCAGCTTCGAGGCGCGGGCGTGCGGGTGGTCGAGGTCCGGCAGCAGCGCGAAGCCCGCGGTCGTCGCGGCGAAGGCCAGCGCCTGGTGCACGGAGCCGGCGCCGATGGCCGGGGCGAGCGCGAGACCGGCGCACCAGCCGGTGAGCGCGTGGGTGGAGCCCATCATGGAGAAGATCTTGGCAAGATGGACACCGACCGACGCGAAGGGACGCGCATGACCAGGACCACCGAGGCGCCCAGCGACGAGCTGCGGGCGTTCTGGGCCGAGCGGCACCTGTGCATGCTCACGACCCTGCGTGCGGACGGGAGCCCGCACGTCGTGCCGGTCGGGGTCACCGTGGACGAGGACTTCACCACGGCGCGGGTGATCTGCCGCGGCGGCAGCGTCAAGGCGCGCAACGTCCGGCTCGCGCAGCCCGCGCGTGTCGTGGTGAGCCAGGTGGACGGTCGCCGCTGGTCGAGTTTGGAGGGATCGGCGGTGGTCCGCGAGGATCCGGAGTCGGTGGCGGACGCGGAAAACCGTTATGCCGTGCGGTACCACCGGCAGCCGAAGCCGAACCCGGAGCGGGTCGTGATCGAGATCAGCCTCGACCGCAGGCTCGGCATGAGGTAAAGCACACCGTTGGCGGGTTGCGGACAAACGGGAAGATAAGGCAGTAATTCAGAGTGCGGACCGCGAAGACCCTCAAGATCGACAGTCCGTTCGCGGGCGGCACGACGTGGGACGTCGTCGACCGGACCGTGATCGGCGCGCTGGCGCCGTCGATGATCAGCACCCTGCGCCGGGGGTCCGAGGACTTCCTGTGGTTCGCCGAGCGCCGCATCGCCGGCCACCAGCTGGGCCGCCCCGGCCGCTGGGACCACCCGGTGGAGCGGGAGCTGCTCGGGTGGCGCTCGCGGCTGGCGTTCGAGCTGGACCCGCCGGTCGTGATCCCCGAGATCGACCTCAAGCTGTCGCACTGGGTCCGCAACACGCACGAGGAGTTCCTGCGGCGGCTGCCGGAGACCGGCGGGATGGTGCAGCTGGAGAGCGTCCGGGACGTGGACGCGTGGCTGCACACCCTCATCGACCACTACAAGGCTGTGAAGGCCGCCGGCGAGGAGCAGCTGGACCCGGACGCGCGCGCGACGTTGATGGCGTGGTTCCGGAACACGTTCTTCAAGATCCGCCGCGCGGCGGACCGCGTCGGGCTGAGCAGGGTGCGGGTCTGATCTGGGGCGGCTGGGCGCGTCGCCGTGTCAGGCGGCGGGTCTAGGGATCAAGGGAGTCCTCGCCGGACGGGCAGGCTCCGGGATGACAGAAAAGCCCCTCGGCCCAGCTCGGGTTTGGTTCAAGCTGCCTGGCTCAGCCGATCGGCTGCCACCAGGGGTCGACCGGCTTCGGGGCGTCCACGTCGATCCGCTCGCCTGGGCGCGGCACCGCCAGCTCCACGTCGTGGGCCTTCGCTTCCCGCCAGACCCGCTCCGCCGGCTCGGCCCAGCCGTGCATCGCCAGGCGGAACGTGCCCCAGTGCACCGGGATCAGCAGCCCGCCGCGGACGTCGAGGTGCGCGGCGACCCCCTCCTCGGGCGTCATGTGGATGTCCGGCCACGCCGGGTGGTACGCGCCGATCTGCACGATCGCGGCGTCGAACGGCCCGTACTTCTCGCCGATCGTGCGGTAGCCGTCGAAGTAGCCGGAGTCCGCCGTGTAGAACACCTTCCGCCCGGAGCGCGCCACGATCCACGACGCCCACAGCGTGTTGTTCCGCGTGAAGGCCCGCCCGGAGAAGTGCTGGGCCGCCGACGCGGTCACGTCCACCCCGCCGACCGAGACCGTCTCGTCCCAGTCCAGCTCGATGATCCGCTCCGCGGGAATCCGCCACCGCCGCAGGTGCGCGCCCACTCCGAGCGGCACCACGAACGGCGCGCTCTGCGTCTTCGCGAGCCGCACCACCGTCGGCCGGTCCAGGTGGTCGTAGTGGTCGTGCGACACGATGATCACGTCCAGCTCCGGCAGCTCGGACAGCTGGTGCGGCGGCCGGTGCATGCGCTTCGGGCCGACGAACCGGGACGGCGACACCCGCTCGCCCCACACCGGGTCCACCAGAACCTTCCGGCCGTCGATCTCGATCAGCGACGACGCGTGGCCGTACCAGGTGATGTGCAGCCCCTCATCGGCCGGCGCGGCAGGCCGCACCAGCGGCACCGGGCCGGTCGGCTTGCGTTGCTGCTTGCCGAACACCATCTCGCCGACCAGGTCGCGTGCCCTGGCCGGCTGCACGAGCGGCGGCGCGAGGTTGCGGAACCGGCCGTCGTGGAACTGCGGGGAGCGCCGCATGCGCTCGGGGTCGGGCCGCCCGCCGAACGCGACCGGGATTTCCCACAGGGCCGCCACCGCCGTGCCGAGCAGCGCGGGCAGGGCCCACCGCAACGTCTTCGCCATGTCCGGACAACTACGGACGGTCCCCGGATGTTCCCAGCGGCGCGAGCGGCCCGGACGGGTCGGCGGGCGACAGGCAACTGCTCAGTGGCGCGGTCAGCGAGCACAGCGCCGGCCCCTGGACCAGGCGGTACGACGGCCCGACACCGCCGCGCGCGATCACGTCCCGGTACGCCGCGACGCCGTCGGTCGGCCTGCGGGTCAGCGCCGGATCGCCGAGTGCGTCCACTTCGTACAGTCCGAAGCGCGGCCGGTAGCTGCCCCACTCGTAGTTGTCGGTGATGCTCCAGTGGTTGTAGCCGATGACGTCCATGCCGTTGGCCTTCGCGCGCTGCACCCAGAACAGCGTGTCCTGGATCGACGCGGCGCGGGTGTAGCCGTCCTCGCGCGGGTTCCCGTTGTCCGTGGGCAGGCCGTTCTCCACGATGTAGAGCGGCAGGTCCGGGTAGCGCTCGTGGTAGTAGCGCAGCGCGTAGTAGATGCCCTCCGGCTGCGGCTTCACCTTCCAGAACTGCTCGAACGCCGCGTAGATCGCCGTCAGGTTCGTCAGGCTGATGCCGTAGTAGTAGTCCAGCCCGACGAAGTCGACCTTGTCCTTGATCCGGTCCATCACGACCAGGTCGGTGAGCGGGTTGAAGCCGGCGTAGAAGGCCTGGTTGCTGGTCACCTGGGCGCCCGGATCGAGCCGGTGGATCTCGTCGTAGGCGCGGCGGTGCGCCTGCACCACGTTGGCCTGCCAGGCGGGCACCTGGAACGGGTTGACGGCGCCGATCCGCAGCTCCTGGGTGAGGAACGCGACCGGCTCGTTGAACGTCACCCACAGCACGTCGTCGTAGCGCTCCGCGATGCGCGTGGTGAAGGCGAGGAAGTCGTCGACGGTCTTGGCGCTGGTGAACCCGCCCTGGTCGGCCACCCACCCCGGGTACACCCAGTGGCTCAGCGTGATCATCGGGGTCATGCCCGCGGCGCGGATGTGCCGGACCACGTCGTCGTAGTAGGCCAGCTCGGCCTCGTCCCACACGCCGGGCGCGGGCTGCACGCGAGCCCATTCGACGCTGAACCGGAAGGTGTTGACGCCGAGGTCCTGCGCCAGCCGGATGTCCTCGGCGTAGCGGTGCCGGAAGCCGGTGGCGTTGGCGTACGGGTCGACGCCGCCCTTGGCGACGTAGCGCGACCAGTTGCTGTCCGGGGCGCTGCCTTCGGACTGGAAGCCCGCGGTGGCGACTCCCCAGTAGAACCGGTTCTCGGCGGATGCCGGCGTCACGGGGACCATCGCAACACAGAACAGGACGACGAGCGCTATCCGGGCCAGACGCGACATGTGAAAGAAATTTACGTTTTCGGCGCGTGGCCGTCAACGATCAACCGGCCCTGGTCTCCTTGACCAGCCACTCGAGGTACTCCGCGCTGCCGCCCTCGATGGGCGTCGCGATGATCTCCGGCACCTCGTAGTTGTGCTGCTCCTTGATCAGCTCGACCAGCGGCGCCACCCGGTCCGCCGCGGTCTTGATCTCCACCCGCCACTCGGGATCGGCGTGCACCTCGCCGTCCCACCGGTAGACGCTCAGGATGGGTCCGACGATCTGGGCGCACGCGCCAAGCCGCGCCTCGACGGCCTGCGCCGCCAGCTCCCGGGCCGTGGCCTCGCTGTCGGTGGTGGACGACACGATCACGTGTTCGCGCATGTGCCCGATTAGAGCACTGCGCCGGGCTCAGACCCAGCCCGCCTGCTGGTCCTCACGCTGCTCGTCGGCGTCGGCGCTCGCCTTGTGGGTCAGCGCGGCGACGGCCTGCTCCATCTCCGTGCGCACCTGGTTGCCGTCGGTGCGCCGGGTGTGCACGGTCATCGCGATCTCGCACTGCGCCGGGCCGCGCTCGATCACCCGCAACTCACCGCAATCGTCGCCGTCGCTCTCCGTGCCCCACGCCAGTTGTCTGCTCGCCGCGTCCGCGCGCAACCAGCCTTCGGCCAGGTCCTGCGGCAGGAACCGGGGCAGGTTGGGTGCGTCGGAGATGAACGCGAACGCCTCGTCGGCGGGCAGGTCGGCGGTCGCGGTGTAGTTGAACGTCTCCATGAGGTCGGAGATAGCCGTGTGGCGCAGGGCTAAACGGGGTACCTAGGCCCTTATGCGACTCGGCGTGCTGGACATCGGATCGAACTCCGCGCAGCTCCAGATCGTGGATGCCCACCCGGGCGCCCCGCCATTGCCCGCACTGGCTGTGAAAGAGCCCACACGCCTCGCCGAGCAGATCGACGAGAGCGGGGCGATCGCGGAGGAGGGCGTCTGCCGGGCGGTGGACGCGGTCGAGTCCGCCCTCGCCGCGGCCCGCCTGCACCGCGTCGAGCAGTTGTTCCTGTTCGCGACCTCGGCGATCCGGGACGCGACGAACCGGGACGAGATCATCAACCGGATCGAGGAGCGCACCGGCGTGCGGCCGCAGTTCCTCACCGGCGAGGACGAGGCCCGGCTGACCTACGCCGCCGCGCACCGCTGGTACGGCTGGTCCGCCGGCCGCCTGCTGCTGCTCGACATCGGCGGCGGCTCGCTGGAGATCGCCCTCGGCCGCGACGCCGAACCGCAGCTCACGCTGTCCCTGCCGCTCGGCGCGGGCAGGCTCACGCGGATGTTCCTGCCGGACGACCCGCCGTCGGTCAAACAGGTCAAGGCGATGCGGCGGCACGTGCGGGACATGCTGCGCGAGGTCGCCGACCGGCTGAGATGGGAGGGCGTGCCCGCCCGCGCCGTCGCCACGTCGAAGACGTTCAAGCAGCTCGCCCGGCTGGCCGGGGCGCCGCCGCAGCGGCGCGGCCCGTTCGTGCGGCGCACCCTCACCGTCGACGCGCTCAACGCGTGGATCCCCCGGCTGGCCGAGATGAAGACGTCCGAACGGGCTCGCCTGCGCGGGGTGTCCGCGCCGCGCGCGCGGCAGATCCTGGCCGGCGCGATCGTCGCCAAGGCGACCATGGACACCCTCGACATCCGCAAGGTCGACGTGTGCCCGTGGGCGTTGCGCGAGGGGATCATGCTGCACCACCTGCAGACCCTGCAGGTCTACGACGGCCTGCCGCTGCAGGCGATCAGCACCGCCGTGCCCGAGGTGTCGGGCCGCGGCGGCCCGGGTAAGTCACTGGTGGGACTGAGCCGAGGAGCGTGAGGAGTCTTCCATGTCGGAAACGGTCGGTGACCACCTGCTGAAGCGTCTGCGGGAGTGGGGCGTCGAGCAGGTCTTCGCCTACCCCGGCGACGGGATCAACGGGATCGTCGCCGCGTTCGGCAAGGCGGACAACGAACCTCGCTTCGTCCAGGCCCGTCACGAGGAGATGGCCGCGTTCGAGGCGGTGGGGTACGCCAAGTTCAGCGGGCACGTCGGGGTGTGCATGGCGACCTCGGGGCCGGGAGCCATCCACCTCCTCAACGGGTTGTACGACGCCAAGCTCGACCACGTGCCGGTGGTCGCGATCGTCGGGCAGACCGCGCGCAGCGCGATGGGCGGCTCCTACCAGCAGGAAGTGGACCTGCAGCCGCTGTTCAAGGACGTGGCCAGCGAGTACCTCGTCGAGGTCAACGTCGCCGAGCAGCTGCCGAACGCTCTCGACCGCGCCATCCGGACCGCACTGGCCAAGCGCGCGCCGACGGCCGTGATCATCCCGAACGACCTGCAGGAAGAGCCGTACTCGCCGCCGAAGCACGCGTTCAAGCACGTGCCGTCCAGCCCGCCCGGCTTCCCGCACCCCGTGGTCATCCCGCCCGAGGACGAGCTGGGGCGCGCGGCGGACATCCTCAACGAAGGCGAGAAGGTCGCGATCCTGATCGGGCAGGGCGCGCGCAACGCCGCCGCCGAGGTCCGCGAGATCGCCGAGCTGACCGGCGCCGGGGTCGCGAAGGCGTTGCTGGGCAAGGACGTCCTGCCCGACGACCTGCCGTACGTGACCGGCTCGATCGGGCTGCTCGGCACGCGGCCGAGCTACGAGATGATGCGGGACTGCGACACGCTGCTGATCGTCGGCTCGAACTTCCCGTACAGCCAGTTCCTGCCCGAGTACGGCAAGGCGCGCGCGATCCAGATCGACATCGACGGCAGCATGATCGGCATGCGTTACCCGACCGAGGTGAACCTGGTCGGCGAGGCGAAGGGCACGCTGCGGGCGCTGCTGCCGATGGTGCGGCGCAGGGAGGACCGCGCCTGGCGGGACAAGATCGAGAAGAACGTCGCGTCCTGGTGGGAGACCGTCGAGCAGCAGGCGATGGTCGAGGCGGACCCGGTCAACCCGATGCGGGTCGTGCACGAGCTGTCGCAGCGGATCCCGGAGGACGCGATCGTCACCGCCGACTCCGGCTCGTCGACCAACTGGTACGCCCGCAACCTGCGGATGCGCGGCCGGATGCGCGGCACGCTGTCCGGCACGCTGGCGACGATGGGACCGGGCGTGCCGTACGCGATCGGCGCGAAGTTCGCCTGCCCCGACCGGCCGGTGATCGCGCTGGAGGGCGACGGCGCGATGCAGATGAACGGCATGGCCGAGCTGCTCACGATCCAGCGCTATCACCACCTGTGGGCCGACCCGCGGCTGGTGGTGTGCGTGTTCCACAACAACGACCTGAACCAGGTCACGTGGGAGCTGCGGGCGATGGGCGGCGCGCCGAAGTTCGAGGAGTCGCAGTCGCTGCCGGAGTTCTCCTACGCCGAGTTCGCCCGGTCGCTCGGCTTCGAGGCGGTCGCGGTGGATTCGCCGGACCAGCTGGGCCCGGCGTGGGACCGGGTGCTGTCCGCGGACCGGCCCGCGCTGCTGGACGTGCGCTGCGACCCGGAGGTGCCGCCGATCCCGCCGCACGCCACGTTCGAGCAGATCAAGAGCACGACCGAAGCAATGCTCAAGGGCGACCGCGACGCGTGGCACATCCTGGTCGAGGGCCTCAAGACCAAGGCCCAGGAGCTGCTGCCGAACCGCTAGTCGGTGTCCTTGAGCCAGCTGCGGATCTCGTCGCTGTGCTCGCCGAGCTTCGGCGGCGGCTGGCGGTAGGCCGGCGGCGTCTTCGTCAAGCCGATCGGGTTGCGCACCACGTCCAGACCGCCCAGCGGCACGCGCGGCGTGAGCCCGAGCCGGTCGGCGAGCTGGAACGCCTCGGCGAGGTCGTTGACCGGCCCGCACGGCACCCCGAGGGGCGTGAGCAGCTCGAACCACTCGTCCGCCGGTCGCGTGCGCAGCCGGGCGCCGAGGAGCTCGGCCAGCTCGACCACGTGCGCGACCCGCTGCCCGTTGGTCGTGAAGCGCTCGTCCGCAGCCAGTTCCGGCAGGCCGAGCGCCTCGGTGAGCGCCGCGAACTGGCGGTCGTTGCCGACGGCGATGACGATCGGCCGGTCGGCGGCCTGGAACACCTCGTACGGCGCGACCGACGGGTGCCGGTTGCCGAGAATGCCCGGCACGACATCGGCCATCACGTGGTTCGCGCTCTGGTTGACCATGCTCGACAGCAGCGAGCCGAGCAGGCTGACCTCGATCAGCTGCCCCTCGCCGGTCGCATCCCGGTGGCGCAGCGCGGACAGGATGCCGACGGCCGCGTGCAGCCCGGTCAGGACGTCCACCAGCGCGACGCCCACCTTGGTCGGCTCGCCCGGTGCGGGGCCGGTGACGCTCATCAGCCCGCCCACGGCCTGCAGCAGCAGGTCGTAGCCGGGCAGCGCCGCGCCCGCGCCGCTGCCGAAGCCGGAAATCGAGCAGTACACCAGGCCCGGGTTGTCCGCCGCGAGGTCCTCGTAGCCCAGGCCGTAACGGGCCATCGTGCCCGGGCGGAAGTTCTCGACCACCACGTCGGCGCGGTCCGCCAGCGCCTTCGCCGCGGCCAGGTCGTCCGGGTCGGCGAGGTCGAGGGTGATCGAGCGCTTGTTGCGGTTGACCGACCGGAAGTAGACGGCCTCCCCGTCGGCGTGCGGCGGGCCCCACGCGCGGGTGTCGTCCCCGCCGCCGGGACGCTCGACTTTGATCACCTCGGCGCCGAGGTCGGCGAGCAGCATGGTCGCGTACGGCGCGGCGAGCACCCGGCTGAAGTCGGCGATGACGACGCCGGACAGCGCCCCGGTTCGATCGGTCACACCGTCCCTTCTACCTCATCGCGGCCAGCTTCCGGACCACGTACCGCGCGTCGCGGCCGACGCCGCGCAGGCTCGCGGACACCAGCGTGCTCTGCCACTCCAGCCCGACGTACCCGAGGCCGGGCACCGACGTGGACACCCCGCGCCGGTGCTTCGGCATGCCGCGCTCGTCCAGCGCGCCGAGGCCGCCGAGGTAGGGCATGTCCGGCCGGTACCCGGTGGCGAGCAGAAGCGTGTCGACGGGTTCGCGGCGGCCGTCGGACCACACGACGTGGTTGCCGTCGAGCCGGGTGAACATCGGGCGGCGGTCCGGCCGCCCGGCGCGGATCAGCCCGCGGTAGTGGCCGGTGTCGATCACCGGCACGGTCGGCGGGTCGCCCTTGATGCGGCGCGGCAGGTACGCGACGCCGGTGACCGAGAACCAGAACTGCAGGTCCTTGCCCAGCGGTCGTTGCGGCGCGTACCGCACCGGCTTGCGGGTCGCGAGCGTCACCGACGACACCTCGGCCAGCTCCGCGGCGATCTGCACGCCCGAGTTGCCCGCGCCGACCACGACGATCCGCTGCCCGGCGAACGCGCTCGGCTCGCGGTAGTCCGCCGCGTGGATCACCTTGCCCGCGAAGGAATCGAGCCCGGGCAACGCCGGCGTGTGCGGCTTGCCGAACCACCCGCTGGCGGCCACGACGACCGGCGCCTCGAACTCCTCCCCGGCCCGCACGACGAAGTTCCCGTTGCGGCGCACGGATTCCACGCGGTGCCCAGTGCGGATGTCCACGTCCAGGCCGGCCGCGTAGTCGCGCAGGTAGGCGACCACCTCGTCGCGCACCGGGTAGTGCCGCGGATCGCCGGGAAAACGCTTGCCCGGCAAGGAACTGTAGCCCGCGGGCGAGAACAACGTCAGGCTGTCGTAATAGCGCGGCCAGGAGCCGACCGGCTCCGCACCCGCCTCCAGCACCACCGGCTTCAGCCCGGCCTCCCGCAGCGCGTTGGCCGCGGCGAGCCCGGACTGGCCGCCACCGATCACGATCGCGTCGGGCATCACGCCTCCCCAGGTCCGAAACCGCTACGGTAGTCGGCTCCCGGGGAGGCGCGAAGTTGTTACTTTCTACGAGAACGCGCGCAGCCGCAGCGAGTTGCTCACCACGAACACCGAGCTCAGCGCCATCGCGGCCCCGGCGATCATCGGGTTGAGCAGGCCGAGCGCGGCCAGCGGGAGCGCCGCCACGTTGTAGGCGAACGCCCAGAACAGGTTGCTCTTGATGGTGCCGAGCGTGCGGCGCGCGAGCCGGATCGCGTCGACCGCCGCGCCCAGATCCCCACGCACCAGGGTCAGGTCGCTCGCCTCGATCGCGACGTCGGTGCCGGTGCCCATCGCCAGGCCGAGGTCGGCCTGCGCGAGCGCGGCCGCGTCGTTGACGCCGTCGCCGACCATCGCGACCCGGTTCCCCTTGTCCTGCAGGCGTTTCACCGCGTCGACCTTGTCGGCGGGCAGCACCTCGGCGATCACCTCGGTGATGCCGACCTCGCGGGCCACCGCCTTAGCGACGGTCTCGTTGTCCCCGGTCAGCAGGACCGGCCGCAGCCCCAGCGCCGTGAGCCGGCGCACCGCTTCGGCGGACGTGGGCTTGACCGTGTCGGCCACCACCAGCAGGCCGCGCACCCGGCCGTCCCAGCCCGCCGCGACGACCGTTCGGCCCAGCTCCTCCGCCTCGGTCTTGGCCCGCGCGAGCGCGTCCGGCAGGTGCAGGCCCCAGTCGGCGAGCAGCGCGGCGCGCCCGACCACGACCGCGCGGCCGTCGACCACACCCTGCACGCCGAGGCCCTCGACGTTGCGGAACTCCTCGACGGGCGCGTGCTCGTCCACGGCCGCGGCGATGGCCTTGGCGACCGGGTGCTCGGACGCGTGCTCCAGCGAGCCGGCCATCCGCAGCAGCTCGTCGCGGTCCTCGCCGTCGGCGACCCGCACGTCGACCAGCGACATGCGGCCGGTGGTGACCGTGCCGGTCTTGTCCAGCACGACCGTGTCGATCCGGCGGGTCGACTCCAGCGCCTCCGGGCCCTTGATCAGGATTCCGAGCTGCGCGCCCCGGCCGGTGCCGACCAGCAGTGCGGTCGGCGTGGCGAGCCCGAGCGCGCACGGGCAGGCGATGATCAGCACCGCGACCGCCGCGGTGAAGGCCGAGGTGGTGGGCTCGCCGAGCGCGAGCCAGGTGACCAGGGTGCCCAGCGCGAGCACCAGCACGATCGGCACGAAGATCCCGGACACGCGGTCGGCCAGGCGCTGGACCTGCGCCTTCCCGGTCTGCGCCTCCTCGACGAGCTTCGCCATCTGCGCGAGCTGCGTGTCCGAGCCGACGCGGGTGGCGCGCACGACGAGCCGCCCGCCCGCGTTGACGGTGGCGCCGACGACCGCGTCGCCCCGACCGACCTCGACCGGCACCGACTCGCCGGTCAGCATGCTCACGTCGACCGCCGACGAGCCCTCCTCGACCTCGCCGTCGGTGGCGATCTTCTCGCCCGGCCGGACCACGAACCGGTCCCCCACGACCAGCTGCGACGCCGGGATCCGCACCTCGGCGCCGTCCCGCAGCACCGCGACGTCCTTGGCCCCCAGCTCGAGCAGCGCACGCAGGGCGGCGCCGGCGCGGCGCTTCGCACGGGCCTCGAAGTAGCGCCCGGCCAGGATGAACGTGGTCACCGCCGTGGCGACCTCGAGGTAGATGCGGCTTTCGCTGCTGCGCTCGATGGTGAGCTCGAACGGGTGCCGCAGCCCGATCTCGCCGGCGTCGGTGAACACCAGCGCGTACACCGACCACAGGTAGGCCGCGAGGGTGCCGACCGAGATCAGCGTGTCCATCGTCGCGGCGCGGTGCTTGAGGTTCGTCCACGCCGCCACGTGGAACGGCAGGCCGGCGCCGAACACCACCGGCGTCGCCAGCGCGAGGGAGATCCACTGCCAGTAGTCGACCTGCCAGGCCGGGACCATCGCCAGCACGACCACTGGCAGCGACAGGACCGCCGCCGCGAGCACGCGGTCCCGCAGGCCGGTGACGTGGTCTTCCTCGTCCTCGGCCGGTTGCGGCAGCGTGGCCGAGTACCCGGCGGCCACGACCGTGTCGACCAGCTTCTGCGGGTCCACGCCCGACGGGAAGCTGACCTTCGCCTTCTCGGTGGCGTAGTTGACCGTGGCGGTGACCCCGTCGAGCTTGTTCAGCTTGCGCTCGATCCGGTTCGCGCACGAAGCGCAGGTCATGCCGCCGATGGCCAGTTCGACCTCGGCGCGCTCGGGGGCGGCGGTCATCGCGTCACCGGGAGGCGAGCTCGTACCCGGCCTCGTCGATGGCAGCGCGGATCGCGTCATCGCTCAGCTCGGCGGCGCTCACGACGGTGACCGAACCGGTCGGCAGATCGACCTTGACGTCCTGGACGCCCTCGATCTTCGTGACCTCCTCGGTGACGGAGGCGACGCAGTGCTGGCAGGTCATCCCGGTGACGGTGTAGACGGTCTCAGTCATGTTCCGGACTATACCCCCTACCCGTACCGGGCGTAACCCAGCGTTCCTCGATGCGGCCGAAGCGCCACACCGACCAGGCGACTACCCAGGTCAGGACGAACAAACCCACGATCACGAACCCCGCGTGGTCGAGGTTTATTTCGGCGATCCAGGCCAGCAGGCCACTCGTGATCCCCGCCTGGTCGACGAGCACGGAGATCAGCTCGATCACGCCGATGACCAGGGCGACCACGACGGAGAGGGCGGTCACGGTGATGTTGTAGAAGATCTTGCGCACCGGCCGCGCGAAGGCCCAGCCGTAGGCGTAGTTCATGAAGTAGCCGTCGGCGGCGTCGAACAGGGTCATGCCTGCCGCGAACAGGATCGGCAGCACGAGGACGGCGTACCAGGGCAGGGCGAACGCCGCCGCGCCGCCGGCCAGGACCAGCAGGCCGACCTCGGTCGCGGTGTCGAATCCGAGGCCGAACAGTACCCCTACCGGGTAGATGTGCCAGGGTTTGCGCACGGCGGCGGTGGCCTTGCCGAGGATGCGGTTGAGCAGGCCGCGGCTGGCGAGCTTCGCTTCGAGTTCGGTCTCGTCGAACTGCCCGCGGCGCATGTCGCGGGCGACGCGGAGGATGCCGACCAGCACGACCAGGTTGATCACGCCGAGCAGGCACAGGAACGTGCCGGACACGGACAGGCCGATCACGCCGGTGACGTCGTGCAGCGTGGAGGAGTCGTCCTCGACCTCCCCGGCGAGCGCGCGCACGCCGAGTGACAACAGCAGGCACAACCCGAACACGATCGTGGAATGCCCGAGGGAGAACCAGAAACCGACGGTGAGCGGCCGCTGCCCGTCGGCGATGAGTTTGCGGGTGGTGTTGTCGATCGCGGCGATGTGGTCGGCGTCGAACGCGTGCCGCATGCCGAGGGTGAAGGCCGTGACGCCGAGACCGACGCCGAACACCCCGGACGCGCCGATCTCGAAGTGCTTCGGCACGACCAGCAGGAGCAGGACCCCCCAGCCGGCGACGTTGAGCGCGAGGATGACGCCCACCATGCCCGCCACCGACATCCGTTCCCGCCTGCCGAGCGGAGTCCGATCACCCACGGGATAACCTCCATCACCTGTTCAGGTAATCAGATGAACAGACGGCCCGATCGGACGCAAGGGTGCGGATACGGGGAGCGGGTATGATGGCGGGAGTTTTTCGAGAGCGGAGGCGGACATGGCGAGCTACAGCGGAGACAAGGACGCCTACCTCAAGCGACTGCGCCGGATCGAGGGCCAGATCCGCGGCCTGCAGCGGATGGTCGAAGAGGACAAGTACTGCATCGACATCCTGACGCAGGTCTCCGCCGCGACGAAGGCGCTGCAGTCGTTCTCGCTCGAACTGCTCGACGAGCACCTGTCGAGCTGCGTGGTGGACGCGGCCCGCGCCGGCGGCCGCGAAGCGGAAGTCAAGGTCCGCGAAGCGAGCGACGCCATCGCACGCCTCGTGAAGTCCTGACCTGGCTTTTCGCCTCGCGCCTCGAAGTCCGGGCAACCTCGCACTCACCAGCACCCACAGCGCCGCCGCACCGAGCTCGTCCCACAAATCGGCGGCTGCGGCCATCGCCACCCAGCCGCCCGATCCTCGCGCGTGACAGCACCGGCGCAAGCGGGCACCCACCCCGGCCGCCGCACCCCGCGACCCTCAGCCACCGCGCCCGCGAACGGCCCCACCGCCCGTCAGCCCAGCAACGCCGCCGCAATCGCCTTCACCCTCAAGGCCGGCTCCGCGCCGCGCCCGCCAAGCGCCACCACCGCCCACATCGCGGAGTCTCGGCTTCCACCCCACCCGACCCCTGCGCCCTCAGCCACCGCGCCGGCCAGCGGCCCACCGCCCGTCAGCCCAACAACGCCGCCGCAATCGCCTTCACCCTCAAGGCCGGCTCCGCGCCGCGCCCACAAAGCGCACCACCGCCCGCATCGCGGAGTCTCGGCTTCCACCCCACCCGACCCCTGCGCCCTCAGCCACCGCGCCGACCAACGCCGCACCACCCGTCAGCCCAGCAACGCCGCCGCGATCGCCTTAGCCCTCAAGGCCGGCTCCGCGCTGCGCTCGCGTAGCGCCGTGACCAGCGCGCCGTCCACCAGCAGCATCAGCTGCTTCGCGAGCGTCGCGCTCGAGGCGTACCCGGCCTTCTCCAGCAGCCCGGCCAGGTAGTCCGTCACCGCCCCCTTGTGGGCCCGCGCCAGCCGGTACACCGCCGCGTCCGCGTCGCCCACCTCGGCCATCGCGTTGATGAACGCGCAGCCCCGGTAGTCCGCCCGCGCGAACCGCTCGGCGAGGAAGTCGAACACCGCCAGCGGGTGGTCGCCGCGCGCGGCGACGCCCTCCGCCAGCGCCTGCCGCCACTGCTGGTCGCGCTCGGTCAGGACCGTCTCGACCAGGTCGTCCTTGCTCGCGAAGTGCCGGTAGAACGACGCGCGCCCGACGCCGGACACCTCCAGCAGCCGCTCGACCCCCACCGCGCGGATGCCCTCCGCGTAGAACAGGTCCTCGGCGCTCTGCACGAGACGTTCACGGGCTCGAGTCGGCATGACTCCACGGTATCGGATCTTGACGAGAAACGGAACCGATCAGTACCGTTCAAACGGAACCGATCAGTACCGTTTGAGGAGCCATGGTCACCACCACTCACCGCCTGCCAGCCCGGATCGGCGTCCTGACGATCGCGACGTTCGCGGTCGGCACGGACGCCTTCGTCGTCAACGGCGTCCTGCCCGAACTGGCCCGCTCGCTGGACGTCAGCGTCGGCGAGGCCGGCCAGCTCGTGTCCGTCTTCGCGATCGCCTACGCCGTGCTGTCCCCGGTGCTCGCCGCCGCGACCGGGAACTGGCCGCGGCGCACCGTCCTACTGGCCGCGCTCGGCGTCTTCGTGCTGGGCAACGCCGTCACCGCCCTCGCGCCGGACTACGGCCTCGCCCTGGCGTCGCGGGTGATCGCCGCGGCCGGTGCCGCCGCCATCACGCCGACCGCCTCCACCGCCGCGGCCGCCCTGGCGCCACCGGAACGGCGTGGCCGCGCGATGTCGCTGGTCACGCTGGGCCTGGTGTCGTCGACCGCGTTGGGCGTGCCGATCGGGACGCTGCTCGGCTCGGTGGCGAGCTGGCGCCAGACGATGTGGCTGGTCGCCGCCCTCGGCCTGGTGGCTGCGGCGGGCGTCGCGCTCTGGCTGCCGCCGGTGCCGAACCCGCCTGCCACCACCCTGCGGGCGCGCCTGGCCCCGCTGCGGGACCGGACCGTGCTGCTGATCCTGACCGCGACCGTGGCCATGTTCGTCGGGATCTACCTGGTCACGATCTACCTCAGCGTGATCGTCGAGCAGGCGACCGCGGGCGACGGCGTCCGCCTCACCGCCCTGCTGTTCGCCGCCGGGGTCGCCGGCACGGTCAGCAACGTCGTGACCGGCGGGTGGACCGACCGCGTCGGCCCGATGCGGGTCATCACCGCCGCGATGGCGCTGGGCGCGCTCGACTTCGCGCTCATGCCGTGGACGACGGCGACGTTCGCCGGCGCGTTGATCGCCGTCGTCGCCTACGGGCTGGCCTCGTGGTCGGTGATGGTGCCGCAGCAGCACCAGCTGATCGCCGCCGCGCCCACGACGCCGTCGCTGGTGGTGTCGCTGAACGCGTCGGCGATCTACCTCGCGGTGTCCCTGGCCGGGGTGCTGGGCGCCGCCGCGCTCGAGGTGGTGCGTGGCGCTTTCCTGCCGTGGCTCGCGGCGTTCTTCCTCCTCGCCGGGCTGGCCGCCGCGTGGGCGGCGGAGAAGTTTAAACGTTGAACAGCAGGCAAACCTCCTCCACATGAGCGCGACCACCACACTGCCGAACGTGGCGCGCGGACACCTGGACACCCTGGACGAGACGCTGAGCGCGCTCCGTCGGCAGACGGGGCGCCTCACGCGATGGGGCCGCGTGCTCGCCGAGCGGTTGAGCGAGGGCGGCCGGCTGCTCGCCGCGGGCAACGGCGGGTCCGCGGCCGAGGCCAGGCAACTGACCGCGGACCTGCTGGGCCGCTACCACGACGACCACCCGCCGTTCTCCGCGATCGCCTTGCACGCCGACGCCTCCAGCCTCATCGCGGTGGGCGACGAGTACGAGTACGACCACGCCGAGGTCTTCGCGCGGCAGGTGCGCGCGCACGCCCGGCCGCGCGACATCCTCCTGCTGCTGTCGGCGAACGGCCGCAGCCGCAACCTGACGCGCGCGGCCGAGGAGGGTGTGCGGGCGGGGGCGAACGTGTGGGCGCTGACCGGGCCGAGCCCGAATCCGCTGGCGAACGTCGTCGAAGACGCCCTGTGCCTGCCCGGCACGGCGGCGACCGTGCAGGAAGCCCACCTCGTGGCGGTCCACATCCTGTGCGCGGAGGTGGAAACCGCACTGTCCACAGGGGACGCCGGGCGGAGGGCCTCCTGAGGCGCCGGGACGAAGCGCCCCGAATTGTCAGACCCCACCCCTATCGTCCACCCCATGCCCACCCACCCCACCCCCGGCGGCAGGCCGCGGGAGAAGTCAACCCGGAGCAGGCAGCGGATCGTTGCCGTAGAGCCGTCTGCTCTCGATCGACCCGTCGCGCCGCTGGATTCTGAGCACGCTCGGGCGGTCGGCGCGCGCCAGCTTCGCGGCCGCGCGCACCGCGTCCCGCTTGCGTTCGTGGTGCGACAGCACGGCCTCGCCCCGCTTCACATCCCAGCTGCCCAGCATCGGCGAGACCCAGTACACCGTCCGCGACATGATCCCTCTCCCTCCTCGAGTGTTGCACTGGAGCAACACTGTCCCTATAGTACATCACCGTTGCACCTCCGCAACGGTTCGGCAAAACTGCGACGGAACGGAAAGCGGAGGTGTGCCACATGGGCGGACGGCTGGACACGGGGAGGCTCTATGCGGCCCTCGACGCGGAGCGCGAGTCACGCGGATTGTCGTGGCGGCAGCTCGCGGCCGAGGCCGGGGTGAGCGCGTCCCTGGTCAGCCGGATGGGCAACGGTCATCGGCCGGACCTGGACGGGTTCATCGCGCTCGTCCAGTGGCTCGGGATGCCCGCCGAGACGTTCATGGTGTGGCCGGAGGGCCAGCCCGACGGGCGCCGCCGGCCCTCGCTCGAAGCGCAGCTCGCGCCGCTGCTCCGGGCCGAGGAAGAACTCAGCGAGTCCGACCAGCAGCACCTGCTGGACGTGGTCGGCCTGACGATGCGACACATCCGCGCCAAGAACAAGGAGTCGAAATGACCCTCCGCCGTGGTTTCAAGAAGGAGGCCAGGGAACTCGCCCTCGAGGTGCGGGCCGAGCTGGGGACCGAGGTCTTCGCCCCGCTGGACCCGTGGGCGCTGGCCGAGCTGTACGGGATCGAGGTGTTCGACCTGCGCAGCCCGTTCCTGCCTGCGGAGTCGGTGCGGCACCTGACGGAAGAACGCCCGCACGTGTTCTCCGCGGCGCTGGTCCCGCTCGACCCGAGCGGTGCCGTGATCATCGAGAACCACGTGCACCCCATGCGCCGCAGGCGATCCACGATCGCGCACGAGATGGCGCACGTGCTCCTGGAGCACCCGTTCGGCCCAACGCTGACCGACGAGAACGGCTGCCGCTCGGCCGTCGCGGGCATCGAGGAGGAGGCCGCCGAACTGTCCGGCGAGCTCCTCATCCCCACCGACGCCGCGCGGATCGCCGCGTTCAAGGGCTGGTCGGATCACTCGGTGGCCAACCACTTCCGGGTCAGCGTCGCGATGGCCACGTGGCGCATGAACATGAGCGGCGCCCGCCGGATCGCCGCGCGAACGCGGTTCAAAGCCGAAGCCCGGTACGCCACACCCGCCTGAGCGGTTGTCCACAAACCGATCCACAGGTGGACGGATCTGTGGACAACTCGACTGTCCATTGCGGACTGATGGGAGACGCCTAACACACGACGCGACGAAACGGGTTAACCACAGGGAAGAACTCGTGGATCCTGGCGCGCGAACCGGTGTCGTCAGGCGGCCTGGTCGGTTTCCTCACCGAACAGCTCGGCCACCGCGCGTGCCCGCAGGCGTTCGAGCCGCGTCGCCTGACTGCGCCCGTTCGCGATCAGCTCGTCGAGCCGGTCGGCGTCCAGCCGCGGGTCGACGGCGGCGCGGGCACGCAGGGTGCGCCAGGCCGCGACCTTGCCCTCGACGCCGAGCCGGAGCCCCTCGAGTTCGACGACGCGGCTGAGCGGCGAACGGTTCAGCAGGCGGCCGTTGAACTTGAGCCGGCCCGCCTTCTCCAGGAGCCACCCGGCCCAGTGCCCGGTGGGGCGGGAGGGTTCGCCGAGAGCGCGCATCATGTCGACGAGGGCGTCGCGGTCCTCTGCCATCTCCTCGGCGAGGCGGTCGAGCTTGCCGTTGCCCGCCCAGTCGGCCTCGGCGCGGGCGAAGCGCCTGGCCAGCTCCACCCCGGCCGTCACCACGGCCACATGGTCGTTCAGGTAAATCCCGAGCAACGTGCGACGCATACTGGGGAGTACCCCACGAACGAGGGGCTCAATCCAGGTCACCCCAGCCCCCCGACGCGCTGCGGGCTCTACTTCCACCGGACCAGCACCCATTGCCCCAGCAGGAGGCGGCACCGGCGGGCCAGGATCAGACCACCCCTGCAACCCCAAAACCGCTCGGCAGGCGCATCGTCGCCCAACCGCAAGGCCACTCGACTATGAGAACAACCCCCGCCAACCCCGCGGGTCAGACCACACCCTCCGCCCGCAGTCGCTCCACGGCGGCCTCGTCGTGGCCGAGTTCCTGGAGGATCGCGGAGGTGTGCGCGCCCACCTCGGGCACCGGCCCCATCCGCGGCTCGAACCCGCCCATGATCACCGGCGGGAGCAGCGCCTCCACCGTCCCGCCGGGGATCGGCACCGTGCGCCACCGGTCGCGCTCGGCGAGCACCGGGTGCGCCAGGAACTCGTGCACCGAGTTCACCCCCGCGTTCGCCACGCCGATGTCGTCCAGCAGGGCCATGATCTTGTCGCTGTCCAGCTCGCGGAACCGCGCCGCCACGATCTCGTTCAGCTCGTCCCGGTGCGCCACCCGTGCGGAACCGGTCGCGAACCGCGGGTCGTCGACCAGCTCGGGCCGCTGCAGGAACCGCGAGCACAGCGCGACCCACTCCGGCTCGTTTTGGATCGAGAACAGCACGTCCTTGCCGTCGGCCGCGGTGTACGCCCCGTAGGGCGCGATCGTCGCGTGCTGGGTGCCCACCCGCGGCGGCTGCGTGCCGCCGTAGCGCGTGTAGTAGGCCGGCTGTCCCATCCACTCGGACAGCGCGTCGAACAACGACACCTCCACCGGCTCCGCCCGGCCGGTCGTGGCCCGCGTGAACAGGGCCGTCAGGATGCCCGAGTAGGCGTACATGCCGCCCGCGATGTCCGCGACCGACACCCCCGCCCGCGCCGCGCCCTCCGGCGTCCCGGTCAGCGACACCAGGCCGGTCTGGCACTGGACGAGCAGGTCGTAGGCCTTCCGCTCCGCCCACGGCCCGTCCGTGCCGTACCCGCTGATCGTGCACGGGATCAACGACGGGTACCGCTGCGCGAGCGTCGCCGGATCCAGCTCCAGGCGGGCCGCCGCGCCGGGCGCGAGGTTCTGCACGAACACGTCCGCGCCGGCGAGCAGGCCGGCCAGGACCTCCCGGCCACGGGGGTCCTTGAGGTTGAGGGTCAGCGACTCCTTGGACCGGTTGAGCCAGACGAAGTAGCTGGACTGGCCGTGCACGGTCGTGTCGTAGCGCCGCGCGAAATCGCCGCCACCGGGACGTTCCACCTTGATCACCCGGGCACCCAGATCGGCGAGCTGGCGCGTCGCGAACGGCGCCGCGACGGCCTGCTCCAGGCTGACGACGGTGATCCCGGCGAGCGGCAGGTTCACAGCGCGCCCAGCTTGCCGTCCCCGTCCGGCAGCGGGGTCAGCAGCCGCACGTCCATCGGCTTCGCGAGCAGCCCGTCGAGGGCCGCGCCCAGTTCGGCGAGGGCCGCGCCCTTGCCGTGGGCGCCGAGCGCCGGGCCGGACGCCCACTTCTCCACCATCACGAACGTCGTCGGCGACTTCGCGTCGCGGTGCAGCGCGTAGCGTTCGCAGCCCGGCTCGGAGTGCACCGCCCGCACCGCGGTCCGCAGCGCCTCCTCGACCTGGGCCTCCTTGCCTTCCGCGGCCTCGATGGTCGCGATCACGACGACAGCGTCCGTCTGGTTCATGCCGCCATACCACCGGATGCGGGCCGCGACCGCAAGGTCACGGACGCCATTCGGGCTCGATCACGAGTTCGGTCGGATGCGTGTTCGGCGGCGCGTCCAGCACGGATCGCACCGCGTCCGCGATCGACGCCGGGTCGAGGTACCGCTCGGGCTCGTAGGGCCCGCCCTCCATCCGGCGGACCGTCTGCTGCATCGGCGTCGCGACGCGTCCCGGGTAGATGCTCGTGACGCGGACCCCGTTCGGGAGCTCCTCGCGGCGCAGCGCCTCGGCGAACACCCGCAGCGCCGTCTTGCTGGCGGCGTAGGCGGACCGGTGGGCGGGTGAGCCGAGGACGGCCGTCGAGTTCACCAGGATCACCCGGCCCCGCGCGGCTCGCAGCGCGGGCAGCAGCCGCCGGGTCGTCCCGATGACGCCGAACAGGTTCACGGCGAACAGCTCACGCCACACGTCGAGATCGGTGTCCGCGACCGAACCCAGTTGGAAAACACCCGCACAATGCACGACCACGTCGACCGACGACAATTCCGGACAATTATCGGAAATGTCCGGATCAGCCGCGAGGTCGACGGTCCAGCAATGCGCGTCCGGTAACGTTCCGGCCAATTCCTTCAACGCGGTCTCGTCCCGCCCGGCGACCCATACGGTGTACCGGTCGGCCAGGGCGGCGGCCACTTCCGCACCGATCCCGCCGGTAGCGCCGACCACGACGGCAGTTCCACGCACGTTCATCGATCGACACGATAAACGGCACGCGACACAAAAGAACAGGGTCCGTCGACTCTGGACGGACCCTGTTTCCGGACAATTCAGCCTTGACGGGCGTTCACCCGGGGGTTGTTCTTGTTGATGACGAACGAACGCCCCCGGCGCCGGACCACGATCGAGCCCGGCTGACGCTTGAGCGACCTGAGCGAATTCCTGCTCTTCATACCCGCTCCTTCCTCGCACACCGGTCAACGTTCCCAGGGCTCGCGGCATTCCGCGGGGTGCAGCGGTGTGCCGGCCACCGCGCAGTGCACCTTCACCGGGCTGACCGGCGCCGGCTTCGGGCGGCCGGGCACGAACGCGAACGCGATCAACGCGCCCGCGACGAGCAGTCCGGCGCACACCAGCATCGCCGTGCGGTAGGCGGGCGCGAGCGCCGCGGGATCGGTCAGGCTGCCCGTGCCGATGCCCGCGACCAGCGGCAGCACCGCGACCGCGAGCAGCCCGGCGGTGCGGGCGATCGCGTTGTTCGCGCCACTTGCCACCCCCGCGTACCGGTCGTCGAGCGCGCCGAGCGCGGTCGCGGTCAGCGGCGCGACCGTCAGCGACAGGCCGAGCCCGAGCACCACGACCGCGGGCAGCACCTCGGTCAGGTACGACGGGCTCGCCGAGATCCGGGACAGCAGCACGAGAGCCACCGCGCACACGACCGGCCCTGCGGTCATCGGCAGCCGCGGCCCGGTCCGCTGCCCGAGCGCCCCGGCGCGCGCCGACAGCACGAGCATCAGCGCGGTCACCGGCAGCATCGCCGAACCCGCCGCGACCGGCGAGTACCCGCCGACGACCTGCAGGTTCAGCACGACCAGGAAGAACACGCCGCCCAGCGCGGCGTACACCGCGAACGTCACCAGGTTCGCCGCGGTGAACGCCCGCGACGCGAACACGCCGAGCGGCAGCATCGGGTGCCGCGACCGCCGCTCGGTCAGCACGAACGCCGCGATCCCGGCGACCCCCACGCCGAGCGCCGCCAGCACCGTCGGCGAGCCCGCGCCGAGCGCCGGCCACGCCGTGAAGCCGTAGCTCAGCCCGGCCAGCCCGAGCGCGCCCATCGCCGCGCCGGTGAAGTCCAGCTGCCGCGCGGCCTCCGGGTTGCGGGTCTCCGGGACGTGCCGGAGCGCGACCAGCACGACTATCGCCGCGAGCGGCACGTTGATCAGGAACACCAGCCGCCAGCTCGCCACCTCGACCAGCCAGCCGCCGAGGAACGGTCCGAGCGCCCCGGCGATCCCGCCGAGCCCGGACCACGCGCCGATCGCCTTCGCTCGGTCGTCGGGGTGGAACGAGGCCTCCAGGATCGCCAGCGACCCGGGCGTGAGCAGGGCGCCGCCGACGCCCTGCAGCACCCGGGCGGCGACCAGCGTCCAGACGTCCGGCGCGAGCCCGCAGAGCAGCGACGCGATCGCGAACCACGCGACGCCGAGCACGAAGATCCGCCGCCGCCCGAAGCGGTCGCCGAGGGAGCCGCCGAGCAGGATCAGCGCGGCGAGGCTGAGCGTGTAGCCGTTGATCGTCCACTGCAGACCGGCCGTGCTCGCCTCGAGGTCGCTGCCGATCTTGGGCAGCGCGATGTTCACGACCGTGGCGTCCAGGAACGTGACACCGGACCCGAGAACGGTGGCGAACAGGACCCAGCGCCCGGCGGCCTGGCCGTACCGGAGCGAGGTTTCCGCCGTAGTCACGAGGACCGATCGTGGTTGGCGGTGGCGGCGGGCGCAAGTTTCCCCGCGGACACCGCATGGCAGGCGCCGAACCCGTCCGCGCGTGCGACGATCCGGCCGCCGGCCACGCGCACTGCCACCTCGGTCGCATCGCTGACCGCCGCCACCCCGGCCGCCGCGGCCAGCTCGCCCCGCTCGTCGCACACGACCCGCAGGCGCGGCCACGCGGCCTCGGGGAACGCCTGCCGCAGGCACGCGGCGACCTCGGTGATCACCAGGCGCGCGAGCGGCCCCAGCTCGGCCGGTTCCCCGGTGACCGCCACGAGCGTGACATCCAGCCCCGCCCGGACGGCTTCCTCCACGACGGCGAGCCGGTGCAGGCCGAGGACCGCGACGACGCCGTCGGACGGGAGCCGGACCGGCTCGCCACGCACCAGGTCGACGGCCTCGCCGGGCGACCACGGCTCGTCGGCGGGGCGCGGGTGCGGGGACACCTGCGGCGGGGCCCACCAGTCGTTGAACGGCAGGTCGGCGAGCTGTTCACAGGTGCTGATCACGTCGAACGGCTCGACGAACCCGGGCGCCGCGACGGTGAGCTGACGCGCGCCGTGCAGCGACGTCAGCACCGCCCGCGCCCGGCGCACGTACCGCGCGGGCGGCGCGCCCGGCGGGGACTCCGGCGGGTCGAGCCGTTCCACCGCCAGCGCGAGCAGCAGCGCGCCGAGTTCCATGAGCTGCGCGTACGGCAGCCGCACCCGCTCGTCGGCCATCACCTCGGCGGGCAGGTCGCGGGCCAGGCCGGCGTCCCGCACGATCCAGTCGCGGGCGAACGAGCCGACCGCGGACCGGGCGTCGGTGCCGGGCCTGCTGTGCGGGGACGGCTCCGCGCGGGCCGCGAGGTCGGCCAGGACCGCGAAGTACAAGGCCCGCTTGCCGGGGAAGTTCGAGTAGACCGCGCCGCGCGTGAGCTCCGCCCGCTCGGCGATGACGTCCACCTTGGCGTCCCGGAACCCCCGCTCCGCGAACTCGTCCCGGGCCGCGACCAGCACTCTCGCGCGGTTGCGCTCCTGCGTCTCCGCCCTGGTCAGCCGCGCCACGAAGCCTCCTCGTTGCCATCCGGACGAAGACCAAGATATCGTGCCCATTCAGATGACGTGAACATCTGAACTCAACATCTGGAGTGCGAGTGATTCCCGAGATCTCCCTGACCGATCCCGAAGTGCTGACCGACCCGTTCACCGCCTACGGCCGCGCACGGGAGCAGTCGCCGCTGGCCCGCGTCGGCGCGCCCGGCTTCGGCCCGGTGTGGGCCGCGACCTGCCACGAGACCGCGCGAGCGGTCCTGTCCGATCCCCGCTTCGAGCTGACCTCGAACAGCTACCAGCGCCCGGACGTGCCCGAACACTGCCGCGCGTACATGCGCACGATGTCCGAAGTGGAGGGTCCGGAGCACGCCAGGCTGCGCCGCCTGGTGTCCCCCGCGTTCTCCGCGCGCCGCGCGCTGGACTTCTGGCCACGCGTCGAACCGCTCGTCGGACGGCTGCTCGACGACCTGCCCGCGGAGGCCGACCTGCTGCGGGACTTCGCCCGTCCGCTGCCGATGGACGTGATCTGCGAGCTGGTCGGCATCCCCGGCGAGGACCGCCCGCAGTGGCGCGAGTACGGCATGGCGGTCGCGAGCGGCCACGGCCCGGCGTTCGCCGCCGCGATCCCCAGCGTCATGGCCGGCGCGCAGGCCGCCATCGCCCGCCGCCGGGAGGAGCCGGGTGACGACGTGCTCGCCGACCTGATCCGGGCCGAGGACCGGCTCAGCGACACCGAGATGGTCACGCTCGTGTGGCACCTGGTGCTGGCCGGGCAGACGCCGTCGAACCTCGTCGCGAACGCCGTGGCCGCCCTGCTGGAGCACCCGGACCAGCTCGCCGCACTGCGTGCCGACCCGGGACTGATGCCGCGCGCGGTGGACGAGTTGATCCGCTGGTGCGGGCCGACGCTGATGACGATCCCGCGGTACGCGCGCGAGGACGTCGAACTGGAGGGCGTGCTGATCCGCGAGGGCGAGGCGATCGTCGCGGCGGTCGCGGCGGCCAACCGGGATCCGCGCGCCTTCGAGGATCCGGACCGCTTCGACGTGACCCGGCCCGGCGGCGGGCACCTCGGCTTCGGGCACGGCCCGCACTTCTGCCTCGGCGCCGCGCTGGCCCGGGTGCAGACCGAGGTGGCGCTGACCGCGCTGCTGGCCCGGGAGTTCGAACCGGTGAAGGTCGAGCGCATGCCGGACCCGGGGACCTGGCGGCTGTCGAGCCTCGTCGTCCGATTTGGTTGACGTGTCATCATCCGCTGGTTACCTTGGGAGGCATGGAACTCGGCATCTACAGCTTCGGTGACCGCCCGGCCGACCCGGTCACCGGCGAACAGCTGTCCGTCTCGGCGGCGCTGGCGAACACGCTGGAGCGGATGAAGCTGGCCGACGAGCTCGGCTTGGGGTTCTACGGCCTCGGCGAGCACCACCTCGACTCGTACGCGATCTCCAACCCGGCCACGGTGCTGGCGGCCGCGGCGAGCGTGACCTCGAAGATCACGTTGTCGACCGCTGTGTCCGTGCTGAGCACCGAGGACCCGGTGCGGCTCTACCAGCAGTTCACGACGCTCGACCAGCTCAGCGGCGGCCGGGCCGAGCTGCTGGTGGGGCGCGGGTCGTTCATCGAGTCGTTCCCGCTGTACGGCGCGGACCTGGAGGACTACGACGCGCTGTTCGAGGAGAAGCTCGACCTGTTGCTGGCGCTGGACCGCGAGGACCCGGTGACGTGGTCGGGCAAGTTCCGCGCGCCGCTGCGAGGTGCGCGGGTGCTGCCGCGGCCGTACGGCGAGCACCTGCGCATCTCGGTCGGCACCGGAGGCAACCAGGACTCCTCGATCCGCGCCGGCGCGCTCGGGCTGCCCGTCGTGTACGCGATCATCGGCGGCCGCCCGGAGCGGTTCGCGCCGCTGGTGGAGCTGTACCGCCGGGCGAGCGAGGTGTCCGGCAACGACCCGGCGACGCAGCACGTGACGATGAGCGCGATCGGGCTGGTGGCGCGGAAGTCGCAGGACGCGAAGGACACGTTCTACCCGTACTGGCTGGAAACGATGAAGTACGGCGCGCGGGCCCGCGGCTGGGCGGTCCCGACCCGCGCCGAGTACGACGCGTACACCGCCGGGGCGTCGTCGCTGTTCACCGGCAGCCCGAACGAGGTCGCGGACCGGCTGATCACGGTCGGGAAGCTCGTGGGCGCGGACCGGTACGGAATGCAGATGGACTGGTCGGGGGTGCCGCAGAAGCACGTGATGACGGCGATCGAACTGCTGGGCACCGAGGTGCTGCCCCAGGTACAGGCGGAGTTCGGCCCTACCAAGTGAATTGAAACTGAGGTATCGTCTGCCGGAACGCGGTCACCGACGCCCCGCGCCAGGAGGACGAGACTCGTGACTTCGGCCAGCTCCCGCACGCCACTGGTGAACGCCGTCCGGACGGACCTGCCGAGCCGGCTGCGCAAGCACGCCGCCGCGCAGCCGGAGCAGGTGTTCGTGGAGTCCTTCGACGGCACGACCTGGACCTACCGGGAGGTGTGGGACAAGGCGGCCGCGGTCGCCGGCTGGCTGTCCGCGGCCGGCTGCGGCAAGGGCGATCGCGTCGTGTGCGTCACCGGGAACCGGCCCGAGATCCTCGCGGTGCTGTTCGGCGCCAACCTGATCGGCGCCATCTTCGTGCCGCTCAACCCGGAGCTGAAGGGGCAGTTCCTGGGCCACCAGCTGGCGAACTCGGAGCCGTCCGTGGTGTTCGTCCAGGCCGACCTGCTGGAGACGGTGCGGGATGCGGGGCTGCCCGGTTCGGTCCGCGAAGTCGTGGTCTTCGGCGAGCCGCGGTGGGACGAGGTCGTGGCGCACGCCCCGATCGCCGAGCCCGCCGAGCTGGCGCCATCGGACATCTCCACGATCCTCTACACGTCCGGCACCACCGGGCCGGCGAAGGGCGTGCTCCTCCCGCACGCGCACTGCGTGCTCTTCGGCGCCGGGATCGCGACGCACCTGCGGATGACCCCGGCGGACAAGGAGTACGTCGCCCTGCCGCTCTTCCACGCGAACGGCCTGTTCATGCAGGTCGGCGCGGCGCTGTTCGCGGGCGCCCAGTTCTACCTGGCGAAGCGGTTCAGCGCGTCGGGGTGGCTCCCGGACGTCCGCCGCACCGGCGCGACGATCACCCACCTGCTTGGCGTGATGGCCGATTTCGTGCTGCACCAGCCGCCTTCGGACGCCGACCTGGACCACGGGCTGCGGGCGGTGCTGTCGATCCCGGTCTCCGACGAGGGCGCCCCGGAGTTCGAACGGCGCTTCGGCGTCGAGGTGCTCCACGGATTCGGCATGACCGAGTGCAACATGGTGGCGTACTCGACCTCGGGCCGGAACTCCGGTAAGGCACTGAACGCGTTCGAGCTGGCCATCGCCGATGCGGAGACGGGGCAGCTGCTCCCGGCAGGCACCGTCGGCGAGATAGTTGTGCGCCCCCGGATTCCCGGCGCGTTCATGGCCGGGTACTTCAAGATGCCGGACAAGACCGTCGAGGCCTGGCGTGACCTGTGGTTCCACACCGGGGACGCCGGTTTCCTGGACGAGCAGTCGCGGCTGCACTTCGTGGACCGCATCAAGGACTGCATCCGCCGCCGCGGCGAGAACATCTCGTCGTACGAGGTCGAGCAGGCCGTGTTGCACTACCCGGGGATCGCGGAGTGCGCCGCGGTGGGCGTGAAGACCGACGACGCCGGCGGCGAGGACGAGGTCATGATCTGCGTCGTGCCGGACCCCGGAGCGGAGATCGACCCGTCCGCGCTGACCGAGTTCTGCCGCGAGCGCATGCCGAAACACATGGTTCCCGGCTTCGTCAAGCTGATGACCGAGTTGCCGAAGACCGCGACGGGCAAGCTGCAAAAGGCCCCGCTGCGCGCATCAACGAACGGCGCGGTGGACGTGCGGAGGCGGCACGCGGCTCAGCCGAGCTGACCGCTCACCTTGGCCGCAGGGCCCGGGCGGGTACGCCCACGACGGTGGTCTGCGGCGGGACGTCCTTGGTGACCACCGCGCCGGCGCCGATCACGACGTCTTCACCGACCGTCACGTCGGGCAGGACGATGCCCCCGATGCCGATGGTGGTTCCGGCCCCGATCCGGCTGCGGGCTCCGATCACGGCGTGCGGGCTCGCGGTGACCTGCGGACCCACCACGGCCTCGTGGCCGATCAGGACGTTCACGTTCGCCAGGACGTGCCGCCCGACCGAGGCGCCCTCCTGGAGGTTGACGCCGGGCATGAAAACACCACCCGGCGCGATCGCGACGCGCTTCTCCACCCGCGTGTTGGGGTGGAGGACCGTGCCGGGTTCCTTGCCGAGTTCGGTCGCGAACTCGTCGAGCTTGCGCCGCACCAGGACGTTGCTGACACCGAGGACGTAGTCGGTGTCCAGGCCCTTGAGCACGTCGTCACCGCCCAGAACCGGGGTGTCGTTCTCCCGGCTGTGTTCGTCGGGCTCGCCGAGCAACCCGAGGAGGTTGATGTCCTCGATGTCCTCGACCACCCCCACGATCTGACGTGCCAGACCCCCGGCTCCCAGGACGACCAGATTCTGCGACATGCGACGCGGCTCACCTCCGGTTGGTGTTCCCCGAGCCAACCCGCCCGCGCGCCGCCTGGTAAGCCCGGTGATTTTCACCCCCGGACCGCTTAGAGTGGCCACGGTCGAGGCACGCCGCGCAGACAGCCGACCTGGGGAGATCCGTGAACCTGCAGCAGCACGACCAGTTCCACGTCCACCAGCGGGTCACCATGATGGTGAACCGCTACGAGGTGTTCACCGACGACGGCAACGGCGGGCCCGGCGCGCTGGTCGCGTTCGTCGAGCAGAAGCGGATGACCTTCCGCGAGCAGGTCACCCTTTACGCGGACGAGAGCAAGCAACACGTGCTCGCCGCGTTCCGTGCCCGCAAGGTGATCGACCTGGCGAGCGGCTACGACGTGACGACCGGCGACGGGCAGCCGATCGGTGTGTTCGGCAAGCAGTTCGGCAAGTCGCTGCTGCGGTCGACGTGGCGGCTGGAGCAGCCGGGCCTGCCGCCGGTGGAGATCAGCGAGCGCAGCATGGCCCTGGCGCTGTTCCGCCGCGTCTGGGACTTCCTCCCATGGGTCGGCGACATCCCGTTCCCGTGGAAGTACCACTTCGACTTCGTCCGCGACGGCCAGCTGGTCGGCAGCTTCGAGAAGAAGACCCGGTTCCGCGACCACTACCTGGTGCGCGTCGCCGACCCGTCGCTGGACCGCCGGCTGGTGCTCGCGCAGGCCGTGGCGCTGGACGCGCTCCAGTCCCGCTGACGGCTCAGGCCGCCGGGCCGTAGCCGACGATCTTCACCGACGTCCCGCTCTTGCGGCTCGTCACGGCGATGTCCACCCACGTCGAGTTGTTGGCGCGGTTGCTTTCCACGAACAGGCCCTGGGCGTCGGCGGTGGCGATGAGCCGGTACTGGCCGTTGGCGAGGCCGGTGATGTCGATGTACTGGTCGGGCAGCGTCCACGGGTACCGGTCGCCCCAGCCGACGGACAGGCCCATCGACACCGTCAGCGAGTCGAGATGCCCGCAGGTCTCCGGCGAGTACACAGAGGACTGCGGCGCGCCCGGCAACGTGAGGCGGTAGGCGTCGGTGTCGAAGAAGCAGAAGCCGCCCTTCGACGAGGTGCCGACCTTGCTGCCGTTGTCGAGCCGCACGAGCTGGTAGCTCTCCAGGTCACGCACGTGCCAGTGGCCGTGGCCGTCCCCGCCGTACACCAGGCTCGCCGGGACACCGACCGAAAGGCGGGAGCCGTCCGACTGCGGAACCCATTGGGAGACCACGAAGGACGACGCCTCGGACGCCCAGTCCGCGACGAGCCCGAACGGCCCGCGCCCGACGTTGACGATCGTCGCCGAGAAGCGGAGCTGCCGTTGCCCGAGGCGGTTGTGGCGATCTTGAGGTCACTGATGCGCGCCATGCCGAGGTCGGGCTGCAGTGGCTCCGCGGCGGACGCGATGCCGGGGACCTGGGTGAGGAGCGCGGCCGCCAGGACGGCCGGCGCGAGACGACGGATCACGGGCACCGCCGGCGAGGGCGGGCCGGGCACGCTCCGTGTGATCGTGCCCGGCCGCTGACGGTGTTCACTTGGGGTCGGGGAACTTCTTGTCGTCGACGGAGATGCACAGGTGGCTCAGGCCGTAGGGCTTGCCGCTGTTCGGGTTGAGCGGGGCGGTGAGGCCGGTGTCCGACGTGACCGGCGGGTCGTAGTGGTACCAGTTCGCGTTCGGGCCGCCCTTGACGATCACGTCGCTCACCACGGCGTCACCGACGGTGTAGAAGCTGAACGACGATCCACTCACGACGATCCGAACCGGACCGTAGGTGCCACTGACGACGGGGTCGATCTTGATGCCACCGTCGCAGGACGGGTTGCCACTGATGAAGACCGGGGTGACCGAGGCAGCGGACGCGGTGGCCGAGCCGAGCACACCGGCCACGGCGAACATCAGGCCGACCACGAGCAATCAGAAGACTTTCGTCACGGCTCCTCCTCGAGCGGCGCGACAACGGTGCTGGTTGGTCGCGGCCGCCCCAGCCCCAGTTGCACCCGAAGAGGAGGAATCCCCCACTGGGGTCATACCACCCAGCGCCGGTCGCGTCCTCGAACCACCCTGAACAGCACGAAGCCCCTCTGTTGCCAGAGGGGCTTCGTGGTCTTGCTGTCTCAACCAGACGCGCGCCCGAAGGGATTCGAACCCCTAACCTTCTGATCCGTAGTCAGATGCTCTATCCGTTGAGCTACGGGCGCTTGTTCAGTTTTCACTCTAGCACTCGGGGTCCGAGTGCCTTGCGGAGGCTCCGGGATTTGAACCCGGGAGGGGGGGTTACCCCCAACCGCATTAGCAGTGCGGCGCCATAGACCAGACTAGGCGAAGCCTCCCGGATCACGACCACTGCTGAGATAGCGTACACAGCCCCTCGAAGCCACGGCAAAGGACCCCCTCATCTCCGCAACAACCGCCGCAACCTGGGGGAACGTCCGGCCAACCCCTCGGCCTCGAAGACGGCCACCCCGACCCGTGGCAGCTCGCGCACGCCCGGGTACACCAGGTACCTGGGCACCCACGCCGGCTGGAACTTGGCGTTGAACCGGTACAGCGTCTCGATCTGCACCCAGTGTGACATCCATCCCAGGACCTTCGCCGAGGCGCGGGCCACCGGGCCCGCCCCGATCCGCCTGCCCTGCTCCAGCAGCTTCCGGAACGCGGCGAAGTTCAGCGAGACGTACCTCACACCGTGGTCCTTCGCGGCCAGCAGCAGCTCCGAGATCATCAGCTCGTTGATGCCGTTGTCCGCGGTCCGGTCGCGGCGCATCACGTCCAGCGACAGCCCGTCGCTGCCCCACGGCACGAACTGCAGCAGCCCCCGCACCACGCCGTCCTGCTCGGCGGTCACCAGCACCGACCCGGGATCGCCCATCCGGCCCAGCGCCATCGAGAACCCGCGCTCGGTGTCGCTCCCGCGCCACTTCGCCGCCAGCGCCTCCAGCTCGGCCAGCTCACCCTCGGCCAGCTCCTCCGACCGCCGCACGCGCACCGCGTACCCGGCCCGCTTCGTCTTCGCCACCGCCTGGCGCACCCCGCGCATCACGCGGCCCTCGAGCGTGAACGTGGCGGCATCGACGACCGCCTCGTCGCCGATCTCCAGCACGTCCAGGTCGTACCGGGCCCACGCGGTCGCGCCCAGCTCGGAGCACCCCATCGCCGCCGGGACCCAGCCGTGCCGGCGGCACTCCGCCAGGAACTCCTCGATCGCACCCGGCCAGGCCTCGTTGTCGCCGAGCGGATCGGCCGACGCGATCGCCGCGCCGGCGATCACCCGGTACGTCACGGCCGCCTTGCCGGTCTTGGAGAACACCACGAACTTGTCGTCGCGCAGCGCGAAGTACCCGAGCGAGTCGCGGGCGCCGTGCTTGTCCAGCAGTGCCTTCAGCCGGGCCTTCTCGTCCTCGCTCAGGTGCGGCGCCGGCTCGGCCGAGCGCAGCAGGAAGTACGCGGCGAGCAGCACCGCGCCCAGCCCGAACAGCAGCCCGACCGTGGCGGTCAGGTCGTCCATCCACTCGACGTGGAACTCGGCCGGGCCGCTGACCCCGAACAGCGCCAGCCCCGCCTCGGCCATCCGGTCCGGGAACGACAACGGCGCCATGAACCGCGACGGCGCCACCGACAGCAGCGCGACGTTGATCACGAACCCGGCCACCAGCAGCTGCAGGAACACCCGCAGCGCGACCCACTTCCCGGTCACCGGGTCGGGCAGCGCGACGAAGTGCCGCCGGTTCAGCACCAGCGTCACGGCCAGCGCGACCGCCACCACCCCGGCCCCGAACACGTGCTGCATCCCCAGGTGCGACACCGCCAGCACGACGCTGGCGGCGAGCGCGAGCTGCCACGCCCGGCGCTTGCGCCGCTTCAGCCCGGACGCGAGCATGATCAGCAGCACCCCGACGGCCAGCACGACGGCGGCCGCGGCCGTCGTCGCCTCTTGGGGCAGCCCGAGCCACACCGCGACGTGCCCGCGCATGCCGCGCCGCCCGGCCGGCAGGACGACCGAGATCACCGCCAGCAGCCCGACCAGCCTGGTCACCCAGGTGATCGCCGCGACCGATGCCGCGCCCGTGACGCGCCAGACGGCCGGCCGCTCCCCGGTCAACGTCCTCCCGGACACCCCTGTCCCCTAACTTCCCCTGGCCATGTCGACGAACGGTTCGAGCGCCCCCGGGTTGGCGAGCGCGTCCCGGCTGACCGCCCGTTCCGGCGCCATCCCGGTCAGGATCTTCTTGACCGGCACCTCGCACTTCTTACCGTTCAGCGTCCGCGGCACCTCCGCCACCTCGATGAACCGATCGGGTACGTGTCGCGGTGAGAGGCCGCGCCGCAACTGGGCGCGCAGCTCCGGCTCGACCGCGGCAAGATCCGCCCCGGGCGCCATCACGACGAAACACAGCAGCTCGCCGTCGGTATTCCCGGCTCGCGTGGTGTCGATGACGAGCGAGTCGGCGATCTCGTCGAAGCCCTCGACGATGCGGTAGAACTCGGCGGTGCCCATCCGGACGCCGCCGCGGTTGAGCGTCGAGTCGCTGCGGCCGTAGATCACCGCCGACCCGCGGGGCGTGATCCGGATCCAGTCGCCGTGCCGCCACACGCCCGGGTACATGTCGAAGTACGCCTCGCGCAGTCGCGACCCGTCCTCGTCGTTCCAGAAGAACACCGGCATCGACGGCATCGGCTTGGTCACCACGAGCTCGCCGACCTCGTCGACCACCTCGCGGCCGTCCTCGTCGAACGCCGTCACCGCGGCTCCGAGCGCCCGGCAGGACAGCTCGCCGAGCCACACCGGCACGTCCGGAGCGGCCGCGACGAACGCGGCGCACAGGTCGGTGCCGCCGGACACCGAGCAGATCTGCACCGACCGGCCGACCTCGTCGGCGATCCAGCGGAAGCCGTCGTCGGACAGCGGCGCGCCGGTCGACCCCAGTGCCCGCAACGCGGACAGGTCGAACGAAGCGGACGGGCGGACCCGGGCCTTGAGGCAGCTCTGCACGAACGGCGCGGACGTGCCGAAGTACGTGATCCGCTCCTCGGCCGCCAGCCGCCACAGCGTGTTCAGGTCGGGGTGCCCAGGGCTGCCGTCGAACATCACGATCGTCGAGCGGGCGAGCAGCCCGGCGATCAGGAAGTTCCACATCATCCAGCCGGTGGTGGTGAACCAGAAGAATTTCTCGCCGGGCCCGAGGTCCATCTGCAGCACCGTCGCCTTGAGGTGCTCCAGCACGATCCCGCCGTGCCCCTGCACGATGCCCTTCGGCAGCCCGGTGGTGCCGGACGAGTACAGCACCCACAGCGGGTGGTCGAACGGCACCGGCTCGTAGGCCATCTCCGCGCCGGCGTGCCGGGCGAGCAGCTCGTCCCAGGCGAGCGCGCCGTCGACCGTGCCGCCGCCGGCGTAGTCCACCAGCACGGTGGCCGTCAGCGACGGGATCCGGGTGCGCAGCTCCTCGACCGTCGGCCGGACGTCGAAGGACCGTCCGTTGTAGACGTATCCGTTGATCGCGACCAGGACCTTCGGCTCGATCTGGGTGAACCGGTCGCTGATCGCGCGGACGCCGAAGTCCGGCGAGCAGGACGACCAGATCGCGCCGAGGCTCGCGGTCGCCAGGAACGCGACGAGCGTCTGCGGGCAGTTCGGCGCGAGCGCGACCACGCGGTCACCGCGGCCGACGCCGAGCTCGACCAGCGCCGCCCGCGCCGCGGCCACCTGCTCGCGCAGCTCGCCGTAACTCAACCGGGCGGACAGCCCGTCCTCGCGGCGGAAGATCACCGCGAGGTCGCCGTCGGCGCCGGTCAGGGCGTGCTCGGTGTAGTTGAGGGTCCCGCCGGGGAACCACTGCGCGCCCGGCATGCGCGCGTCGCCGAGGACCGCGCTCGGCTCGGCGTGCCAGCGGATGCCGAGGAACTCCGCCGCCGCGCCCCAGAACTCCGCGGGCCGGTCGACGGAAAACCGCCACAACTCGTCGTAGTCGTCGAGGGACACGTCGCGCTCCGCACGCAGCCAGTCGCGGAACGCCTGGATCCTGCTCGCGGCGACCCGCTCCGGGTCCGGCCGCCACAACACTTCCGGGGTGTCAGCAACGTCGGTGGTCACCCCGGGAGCGTATTAGCGCAAGTGGGCGTCGAACCAGCTCAAAGTCCGCTGCCAGGCCTCGACGGCGGCCTTCGGGTCGGCGTCGAAGCGGTGGTTGGCCCCCGGGTAGCGGACCACGTTCGTGGCCACCCGGGCTTCGGCGGCGGCCTCGCGGAGCTTCTCGACCTCGGCGGCGCCCAGCTCGTCGCCGGCGTCGCCGTACAGGCCGAGCCACGGGCTGACCAGCTCGCGCGCGATGTCGACCAGCCCCGGCTTCTCGGCGACGCGGTGCCCGCCGACGCTGACCGCCGCGCCCAGCTTCCGGTTGGCGGCGACCAGCAGCGCGGCCGTGCCGCCCAGGTCGAAGCCGACGACGCCGAGGAGGTCGGCCTGCACGCCGCGCTCGACCAGCCAGGCCAGCGCGATGTCGGTGGCGGCCAGGACGCTGTCCGGCGTCGGCGCGTCCTCGATGTGCGGCGCGGCGGCCAGCCAGCCCTCCGCGGCCAGGCTCGAGATCAGCAACCGCACCCCGTCGGTGATCCCGCCGACCTCGTGCAGCACCACGAGCCCACCGCGGACGACGTTCTCGGGTTCGGCGTAGGTCAGCTCGATCGCCCGGCCGTCGGTCCGCTCGTAGTGCGAGGTGTGCGTCTGCGTCATCGCACTACTCAACCATCCCCGGGTGAACGGGAGTCAACACCGATCGCGATCAAGTGTTCGGGATAACGTGGCAGCAGCGCGTTCGACCCGAAGGAGTGCCCGCCATGTCCGTGCGTACCCGTCCCGATCTCGGCTCGCTGCCCGCCTACGTTGCCGGGCGGACGGTGCCGGGCGCGATCAAGCTCGCCAGCAACGAGGTGCCGGGCGGCCCGCTGCCGAGCGTGCGCACCGCGATCGCCGACGCCGCCGCGGACGTGCACCGCTACCCGGACATGGGCGTGACCGCGCTGGCGAACCGGCTGGCGCGCAAGTACGACTTCCCGGTGGAGCAGATCGCGGTCGGCTGCGGTTCGGTCGCGCTGTGCCAGCAGCTCACGCAGGCCCTGTGCGCGCCCGGTGACGAGGTCGTGTTCGCGTGGCGCTCGTTCGAGGCGTACCCGATCGTCACGCAGATCGCGGGCGCGACGTCGGTGAAGGTGCCGCTGGACGCCACGCACACGCACGACCTGGACGCGATGCTCGCCGCCATCACGCCGAACACGAAGCTGGTCTTCGTCTGCAACCCGAACAACCCGACGGGCACCGCGAACCGCCACGAGGAGCTGGTGCGCTTCCTCGACCAGGTGCCGCCGCACGTGGTCGTCGCGCTGGACGAGGCCTACCGCGAGTTCGTCACCGACCCGGACGTGCCGGACGGCATGGAGTTCGCGCGCACCCGCGACAACGTGGTGGTGCTGCGGACCTTCTCCAAGGCCTACGGCCTGGCCGGGCTGCGCGTCGGCTACCTGGTCGGCCCCGCCGAGCTGGCCGAGGTGGTGCGCAAGGTCTACATCCCGTTCAGCGTGAACTCGCTGGCGCAGATCGCCGCGCTGGCCTCGCTCGACGCCGAGGACGAGATGCGTGAGCGGTGCGCGGCGATCGTCACCGAGCGGCAGCGCGTCGCCGACGAACTGCTCGCCCTCGGCTACGAGGTGCCCGAGACGCACGCCAACTTCGTGTGGCTGCCGCTGGGCGACCGCGCGCTCGAGTTCGCCGAGCACTCGCTGGCGAACAAGGTGGTCGTGCGGGCGTTCGCGGGCGACGGCGTGCGCGTCACGATCAGCACCCGCGAGGAGAACGACGCCTTCCTGCAGGCGGCGCGCGGCTTCAGCCGTTGACCACCAGCTGCACGATCGCGGCGATGCCGACCACGACGATCACGCCGCGCAGCACCGGCGCGGGCAGCCGGCGCCCGATCTTGGCGCCGAGCTGCCCGCCGAGGGTGGACCCGACGGCGAGCAGCGCCACCACCGGCCAGCTGACCGGGGCGATGAACGCGTAGACGACCCCGGCGACCACGTTGACCACGGCGGCGAGGACGTTCTTGATCCCGTTGAGCCGCTGCAGCGGGTCGGTGAGCAGCATGCCCATGAACGCCATCAGCATGACGCCCTGCGCCGCGGTGAAGTACCCGCCGTAGATGCCGACCAGGAAGATCAGGAACAACACGAGCCCGCCCCGCGAGCCGCCGCCCTTGCCGGCCTCGCGGCGGCGCGCCACCCACACGGACACCCGCGGCTGGATGATCACCAGCACCACGGCGAGCCCGACCAGCACCGGCACGACCGTCTCGAACGCGTTGGGCGGGAGGGAAAGCAGCAGCACCGTGCCGCACACCGCGCCGATCGCCGAGGGCACCGCGTACCGCGCGACCCGCCTGCCCTGGCCGGTCAGCTCGTGCCGGTAGCCGATCGCGCCGCTGATCGTGCCCGGCGCGAGCCCGATCGCGTTCGAGGTCGTCGCGGTCACCGGCGAGTAGCCGAGCGCGACCAGCACCGGGAACGTGACGAGCGTGCCGGACCCGACGACCGTGTTGATCGTGCCCGCCCACACCCCGGCCAGGAACACGACCAGCGCCTCCCACCACTCCATGCCCCCATCAAACCGTGGCGTTTCGCGGCGGGAACCGACGGGTAAGAAGCGGGCATGGACACGACGACCTTGCGCCCGCTGGTGACCGCGACGGGTCCGTTCACGTCCGTCTACTTCGAGGACTCGCACGACACGGCGGACGCCGAGAAACAGCTCGAGCTGAAGTGGCGTGAGCTGAAGGACGCGCTGACCGCGCAGCACGCCCCGGACGGCGCGCTGAGCGCGCTGGAGAGCGCGATCCTGGACGGCCCGCGCGCGAGCGGCCGCAGTGGCCGGGCGCTGCTGGCCGCGGGCGAGCGGGTCGTGGTCGACGAGCACCTGCCGAGCCCGCCCGCGAGCACCATCGCCCGGGTGTCCGACCTGCCCTACCTGCTGCCGCTGGCGCGGTACGGCGAGCTGGCGCTGCCGCACGTGGTCGCCGAGGTCGACCAGGTGAGCGCGACCGTCAAGGCCTTCGACGAGCACGGCGACGAGATGGCCGCGGAGGAGGTCAGCGGCCAGGAACACCCGGTGCACCACACGCGCGGCGGCGGTGAGGCGCACCACCGCATGCAGCACCGCACCGAAGAGGTGAAGCGCCACAACGTCTCCGACATCGCGGGCGTGATCGCCCGCCTTGCCGAGCAGGCGAACGCGCAGCTGATCGTGGTGGCCGGCGAGGTGCAGGGCCGCAAGGCCGTGATCGACGAGCTGCCCGCGGCCGCCAAGTCGATCGCGCGCGAGGCCACGCACTCCGACGTCGCCGACGAGCTGGCCGAAGCGGTCCGGCAGAGCCGCTTGAACGACGTCGTCCAGCAGTTCCGCGGCGCGCTGAACCAGCCGGACGGCCTTGCGGTGCAAGGGCTCGAAGCGGTGACAGCCGCGCTGCGCGAGGCCAATGTGGAGACTCTGCTCGTCGGCGATCCGGGCGAGGACGTCGTGTGCACGGGACCGAGCCCGGCGCAGATCGCGCTCGGTGAGGAAGAACTCAAGGCCTACGGCGCCACGGAGATCCACCGGTGCCGGGCCGACGAGGCGGTCCCGGCCGCGGCGATCGCCGTGGACGCGGACCTGGTGCACGTCGACGAGGAGCTCGTCGAGGGGTTCGGCGCGATCTTGCGCCATCGGTGAGGAGTACAGCCATAACAGCAGCTACGGAATGCTTCCGAACGGTAACCGGACCGAGCGAACTTCCCTCGTTCGAGGCATGATGGTTCCGAAGCAACACTCGAACGACGGTGAGGTGAACGTGACGGACTGGGAGCCACCGTCCTTGCGCGCGCAGAACGAGATCGAACTCTGGCTCGGTGCCGACCTGGCACACCTGCCGATCGTCCGGTCGGTGGTGGCGACGCTCGCCACTCGTGCCGACTTCGACCTGGACTCGATCGCCGATCTGCGGCTCGCAGTGGACGAAGCGTGCTCGACGCTGATCACCCGGGCACTGCCGGGCTCCACCATGCGCTGCCGGTTCGCCGTCCATGACGACGAACTGCGGTTCCAGGGCACGGTGCTGTCGGACAGCGACAGCGCGCCGAGCACCAAGTCCTTCGGCTGGCGGGTCCTGAGCACGCTCACGGACTCCGTCGACGCGCACGTGAAGTCGAACGGCCAGGGCCACCAGGTGGACATCGAACTCGCCAAGCGACGTGTCGTCGTGGACGTCCCAGGGGCAGGCGCGTGACCGGTTCCCGGACCGAGCCGACACAACCCACATCGTCGAACGAGTACGGCCACCTGGCCCCGCTGTTCGACGAGCTGGCGAGCCTGCCGGCCGACGACCCCCGCCGCGCCGCCCTGCGCGACGAGCTCGTGACGGGGCACCTGCCCCTGGCCGAGCACATCGCGCAGCGGTTCTCCGGGCGCGGGGTGGCGAAGGAGGACTTGGTCCAGGTCGCCACCGTCGGGTTGATCAACGCGGTGGACCGGTTCGACCCCAGCCGCGGCTCGGACTTCCTGTCCTTCGCCGTGCCCACGGTGATGGGTGAGGTGCGCCGCCACTTCCGGGACACCGGCTGGCTGGTGCGGGTGCCGCGCCGGCTCAAGGAGCTTCACCTGTCGATCTCCAGCGCGAGCACCGAGCTCGCGCAGCGGCTGGGCCGCGCGCCGACGCCGAGCGAGATCGCGAGCCACCTCGGCGTGAGCCAGGACGAGGTCTACGAGGGCCTGGAAGCGGGCAACGCCTACCACTCGATGTCGCTGGACGAGGTGCTGTCCGGCGACACCGAGAACCTCGCGCTCGGCGACACGCTGGGCGAGGAGGACGCCGGGCTGGAGGGCGTCGAGAACCACGAGGCGCTGCTGCCGCTGATCCAGGAGCTGCCCGAGCGCGAGCGCAAGATCCTCGGCCTGCGGTTCGTGCACAACATGACGCAGACCCAGATCGCGGAGCGGATCGGTGTTTCGCAGATGCACGTGTCGCGGCTGCTCGCGCGGACGCTGCAACGGCTGCGCGACGGGCTCACCGAGCAGGACGGAGAGCTGTGACCAGCGGTTTTGCGGAGCGCTTCGCAGGGTAACCGCCGATCATGGCTGATCCCGGGTGGCGCGCGCCGATGCTGGCGACGCTGACCCAGCAGCCGTTCTCCAGGGAGAACTGGCTGTTCGAGCGCAAGCTCGACGGGGTCCGCGCCATCTGCTCGCGCGACGGCGGCCCGCCCGTGCTGTGGTCGCGCAACCACAACGACATCAGCGCCGGGTATCCGGAACTCGGGGAGGCGCTCGCCGGATCGGGCGCCTCCTCCTTCGTCGCCGACGGCGAGATCGTCGCGTTCGACGGCAACCAGACCAGCTTCGCCCGGCTGCAGCAGCGCATCCACCTGACCGACCGGCGGCGCATCGAGGCCACCGGCGTCGCGGTGTACCTGTACCTGTTCGACCTGCTGGCCTTCGACGGCCACGACACCACCGGGCTGCCGCTGCGGCAGCGGAAGCAGTTGCTGCGCAAGGCTTTCGACTGGGGCGGGGTGTTGCGGTACGCCACGCACCGCAACACCACCGGCGAGGAGTACTTCGCCCACGCGTGCGCGCGTGGCTGGGAGGGCGTGATCGCCAAGCGGGCGGACGCGCCGTACCGGTCCGGGCGGACGACCGACTGGCTGAAGTTCAAGTGCGTCAAGGAGCAGGAGTTCGTCGTCGGCGGGTTCAGCGCGCCGGGCGGGGCGCGGACCGGGTTCGGCGCGTTGCTGGTCGGCTACTACGACCGCGGCCGGTTGCGGTACGCGGGGAAGGTCGGCGCCGGCTACAGCGAGGCCACGCTGCGTGAGCTGACCGGCACGCTGACGGGGCTGGAGCGCCGCCGGTCGCCGTTCGACGAGCCGGTGCCCGAGCGCGGGCCGCGCTGGGTCGAGCCGGAGGTGGTCGTGCAGGTGCGGTTTTCGGAGTGGACCGGCGACGGCAAGCTGCGGCATCCTCGGTTCACGGGCGTGCGTGTCGACAAGTCGGCTACCGAAGTGGTCCGGGAGGCGTGATGGCGCGAGCGATCTGGAGCGGTGCGATCAACTTCGGCCTGGTGACGGTGCCGGTCGAGCTGTACTCCGCGACCGAGGACCACACCGTGCACTTCCGGCAGTTCGAGCGCGGCACGTCGGACCGGATCCGGTACAAGCGCGTGAACGAGCGGACCGGCGAGGAGGTGGCCTACGAGGACATCGTGAAGGGCTACGACCTCGGCGACGGCGACTACGTGCTGGTCGAGCAGGAGGAGCTGGACCAGATCGCGCCAGGCCGGTCCCGGTCCATCGACATCGAGTCGTTCGTCGACCTCGGCGAGATCGACCCGCTGTACTTCCAGAAGAGCTACTGGCTGGCGCCGACGAAGGAGGAGTTCGGGCGCGCGTACGGGCTGCTCATGCAGGCCATGGCGGAGACCAACAAGGCCGGCATCGCACGCTTCGTGATGCGCGGCAAGGAGCACATCGCCGCGGTCCGCGCCGGTGATGGTGTGCTGGTGCTGGACACGCTGCTGTTCGCCGAGGACGTGCGGAACCCGGCGAAGGAGCTGAAGAAGCTGCCGGAGAAGGCGGAGCCGCGGGGCCGGGAACTGGAGATGGCGGTCGCGCTGGTGGACTCCATGGCGGACGACTGGCGTCCCGACGACTACCACGACCAGTACAACGAGCGCGTCCTTAAGCTGATCGACGACAAGAAGGCCGGGCGCACGGTGACGGTCGAGGACGAGCCCGGCGAGCCGACCAAGGTGGTCGACCTGTTCGAAGCGCTGTCCCGCAGCGTCGAGCGACGCAAGGGCGCCGGCGGGAAGTCGGAGAAGGCCGCTTCGAGCGCCCCGAAGAAGTCCCGCAAGGCCGCGGAGCCGGACCTGTCCGAGCTGAGCAAGGCGGAGCTGGACAAGATGGCACGGGAGCTCGACATCAAGGGCCGATCGAAACTCAACCGCGCCGAGCTGGAGAAGGCCATCCGGGAGGCGCGGCCGGCCCGTTCGCGGAAACGCGCTTCCTGACCGGGCCCGCCGGAACAACCCCGCCCGCCGATCGACTCGCGGACGCAACGCCTTCCCACACCCTGCGGACTCGGCCCCACCACGCCACCCGCCGCAACACCGCCCGCCGCTCGGCCAGCCCCCGCCCGCCGCAGCAACGCCTCCCTTGGTCACCTCCCCGCCGCACACCCACCCCGCAGCAACAATCCCTCCCCACCTCGCTCGGTCACTCCCCGCCGCAAGCCCAGCCCGCCGCAACAATCCCTCCCCACACCTCTCGCCCACTCCCCGCCGCACACCCACCCCGCCGCAACAACCCCTCCCCACACCTCTCGCCCACTCCCCGCCGCACACCCACCCCGCCGCAACAACCCCTCCCCACCCCGCTCGCCCACTCCCGGCCGCACCAACCCCTCCCATCCCCCTCCGCCACTCCTCGCCGCAAGCCCACCCCACCGCATCACCTCCCCCCGGTCACACCCGCCATCAGCCCCCGCCGCGCCAACACCTCCCCCGGCCTCCTCGCCCCACCGATCCACTCACCGCGACAACGCGCCCTACCCCCGCCGCTGGCAATACGATCACTCCGTGCCGAAGTTCGCCCAGCTCGCGAAGTTCCGCGTGGTGCTGCGCACCGGGCTGGGGTTCGTCGTCCTCGGCGTCGGGTCGAGCGTGTGCGGCGCGGCGGCCGTCTGGCTGCTGTTGTTCCTCCAGGGCATCCCCGCCGACATGGGCGACCGCAGCTGGATCCTGCTCACCTGCGCGGGCGCGTACGTCCTGCTCTCGGTGCTCGTCGGCTCGGCGTGGTCGGCGATCCTGCACCGCCGCACCGCCGTCTGGTTCGCCCAGGGCCGCCGCCCGACGCCGCCGGAAGCCCGCCGCGCGCTCCGCCTGCCCCGCGACCTCGCGCTGGTCAGCGGCACCCTCTGGCTCGGCGGCACGATCATCCTCGGCACCCTCACCAGCATCCTGGGCTCCGCGCTCGACGCCCTCGGCGTCACCCTCGCCGTCGGGCTCGGCGGGCTGCTCACCGTCGGCCTGATGTACCTGGCCGCGGAGTGGGTCGCGCGGCCGATCCTGATCCTCGCGCTGGAAGTGAGCCCGCCGCGCAACGCGGTGTCGGTCAGCGTCCTGTCCCGGCTCGCGATCACGTGGGCCGTGGCGAGCGGGGTTCCGCTGCTCGGCGTGCTGATCGTCGCTGCGCCGCCGAACATCGGCAGAGCCGACGAGACCTCCAGCCTGATCATGCTGTCGATCGTCGGGCTGGTCAGCGGCGCGATCGGCACCGCGCTCCTCGCTCGGGCAGTCGCCGCGCCGTTGCGCCGGTTGCGGATGGCGGTCGGCCTCGTCACCCGCGGCCGCAAGGACGTTTCGGTGCGCGTCGACGACGCCAGTGAGATCGGCTCGCTCCAGGTGTCGGTGAACAGCATGGTCGCCGGGCTGCGCGAGCAGGACCGGCTGCGGGACCTGTTCGGCAGGCACGTGGGCATCGACGTCGCCCGGCACGCACTGGAGCACGGCGTGTCGCTGAGCGGTGACGTGCGGGAGGTCGCCGCGTTGTTCGTCGACGTCGTGGACTCGACTGCCCTGGCCTACCGGCTGCCGCCCGAGGAGATCGTGCGCAAGCTGAACCGGTTGTTCGACAGCGTGGTCTCGGCGGTCGACGCGCGCGGCGGGCTGGTCAACAAGTTCCAGGGCGACGCCGCGTTGTGCGTCTTCGGGGCGCCCACCCGGCTGGCCGACCCGGCGACCGCGGCGATGTCCGCGGCGCGCGCCATCCGGGACGCGGTTCGCGAGGAAGGCGAGCTGGATCTGGGCATCGGCGTCGCGTGGGGACCGGTGTTCGCGGGGCAACTGGGCAGCCGCAGCCGGCTCGAGTACACGGTCATCGGCGACGCGGTGAACGAAGCGGCACGCCTGACCGAGCACGCGAAGCACGTGCCCGGCCGCATCCTCGCCAGCGACACCCTCTGGTCGCAGGCCGCGTCGGGCGAGCAAACCCGGTGGTCCCGCCACGAGACGGTTCAGCTGCGCGGGCGGGACACGCCCACGAAGACCTGGACGAACTAGGCCTCGCCGCCCGGCTTGACGTCGGGCCAGGTCAGCAGGGTCGAACCCCAAGTCAGCCCGGCGCCGAACGCGGTCAGCAGCACCCGGTGGCCGGGCTGGAGCTCGCCGTCGTCGCAGGCGTCGGCCAGCGCGAGCGGGATCGAGGCGGCGCTGGTGTTGCCGACGCGCTCGATGTTCGCCACCACCCGGTCGTTCGGCATGCCCAGCTGTTTGGCGGTGGCCTGCAGGATTCGGATGTTCGCCTGGTGGCCGACGAACCGGTCGACGTCGCCGACGCCGAGCCCGGACCGCTCCAGCACGGCACGGGCGGATTCGGCCATGCGCGCACAGGCGTGCCGGAACACTGCGGTGCCCTGCATGGTCAGGTAGTGGTCGTGCGGGTTGGCCGACTGGCGCTGCTTCGCGCCACCGGCCGGGACGATCAGCAGGTCCGCGTTCTCGCCCTCGCTGTGCAGGTCGAACGCGCCGAGCGCGCCCGGCTCGTCGGCGGTCCCGGCACGCAGCACGACGGCGCCCGCGCCGTCACCGAAGATCGGGACGGTGGTGCGGTCGGCCGGGTCGCAGTAGCGGCTGAACGCGTCCGCGCCGACGACGAGCACGCGGCCCGCGACGCCGCCGGCGATCATGCCCGCGGCCGTGGCCAGCGCGTAGATGAAGCCGCTGCAGACGGCGTTGACGTCGAAGGCGGCGACCCCGCTGAGCCCGAGCCCCGAGGCGACCTGCGGTGCGCTGGCCGGGCAGAGGTAGTCGGGCGTCGCCGTCGCGAGCACCACCGCGTCGATCGCGTCGGACCCGGCGCTGCGCAAGGCGTTGCGTCCCGCGGCGATCGCCATGTCCACAGTGGACACGTCGGGGTCGGCGATGCGGCGCTCGCCGATGCCGGTGCGCGCGCGAATCCATTCGTCGGAGGTGTTCAGGTGCTGGGCGAGGTCGTCGTTGTCCACCACCCGCGGCGGCAGCCAGGCTCCCAGCCCGGCAAGGACCGCGTGGTGTCCGTCATGCATGGAACCACTTGTAGGGGCTACCCCTGGGTAGACCGGTGAGTTGTGTTCCAGGTCACAAAACGCGGCCACGAAAGGACTACGCGGACCGGAACTGTCACCGATAGGTTCTAGGGTTCGGCCATGCCGGACACGCTGGGGCAGCGCGCGCTGAACCGGGCTCTGCTCGCCCGTCAGCTGCTGTTGCGCAGGACGAAGCTCACACCGCTGGAAGCCGTCCGGCACCTCTGCGGGCTCCAGGCGCAGGCACCGTTCCCGCCCTACTACGGGTTGTGGTCGCGCCTGCACGGTTTCCGGCCGGAACAGCTCGGACAGCTCCTGCTCGACCGGCAGGTGGTGCGGATCGCGTTGATGCGGGGCACCGTGCACCTGGTGACAGCGGACGACTGCCGGTGGCTGCGCCCGCTCCTGCAGCCGTTGTTCGACCGCGACCTGCGCACCAACGCCGCCTACAAGAAATCGCTTGCCCCCGTGGACTTGAGCGCGGTCGCGGAGCAGGCGCGTGCGTTGCTGGCGGAGGAGCCGCGCACCCCGGCCGCGCTGGGCGAACAGCTTGCGCGGGTGTGGCCGGACACGCCCGCGTCGGCGCTCGCGCACGCCGCCCGCGGCTTGCTCCCGCTCGTGCAGGTCCCGCCGCGCGCGGTGTGGGGTCGCAGCGGGCGGACGACTCTCGCGACGGCGGAGGACTGGCTCGGGCGCCCGCTGGAGCGGAACGCCTCGCTGGACGACCTGGTGCTGCGCTACTTGGCGGCGTTCGGGCCGGCGAGCGTCGCGGACGTGCAGACGTGGAGCGGGCTGACGCGGCTCGGCGAGGTGGTGGACCGGCTGCGCCCGCGGCTGCGGGTGTTCCGGACCGAGCAGGGCCGCGAGGTGTTCGACCTGCCCGATGCGCCGCGCCCGGACCCGGCCACGCCCGCGCCGCCGCGGTTCATCGCCGAGTTCGACAACCTGCTGTTGTCGCACGCCGACCGGACCCGGGTGCTGCCGGAGGACGCGCGCAAGCGGGTGTTCGGGGTGCCGAACGGGGTGTTCCCCGGAACGGTCCTGGTCGACGGGCTGGTGCGCGGCAGCTGGCGGATCACGCGGTCGCAAGCTGGGGCGGCGCTGGAGATCGAGCCGTACGGGCGTGTCTCCAAAAAGGACCGGGAGGCGCTGGAGAGCGCGGGGGCGCGGCTGGTGCGTTTCGCTGTCGGCGAAGATGCCTGCGACATCCGCTTCGCACCCCTTGCGTGAGCCGCGTCGCACACCCGGTTTTGGTTACGATGCGGTGGTGCCCGCCGTTGACCTGGACAAACTCGACTACGAGATTTTGCGACGCCTGCAGGACGACTCGCGGACGATCGCCGAGACGATCGGCGCCGAGGTGGGCCTGTCGGCTGCCGCGGTGCAGCGCCGCATCAAGCGGTTGCGGCACGCCGGCGTGATCTCGCGCGAGGTCGCGGTGATCGATCCGCCGTCGGTCGGGGTCCACATGACGTTCATCGTGATGGTGGAGATGGAGCGCGAGCGGCTGGAGGTGCTGGACGCGTTCCGGAAGCAGGTGCTGGCTGATTCCGCTGTGCAACAGTGCTACTACGTTACGGGGTCGGCGGACTTCATCCTGGTGGTGCAGTGCCGGGACATGGGGGAGTTCGAGGCGTTCACGCGGCGGATGTTCTTCGACAACGGCGAGGTGCGGCACTTCACGACGAGCGTCGCGATGGACCGCGTCAAGGTGGGCCTGACCGTTCCCCTGAACGGCGGCTGATCACGACGGTCCCGCGTGTTACAGGTTCGAAGATTTTGCAACCGATCGCGTGAAAGTCGCCCGCGACGCATCATTTTCGGGCTCCGCTTACATCTCATCGCTGTCCGACCCGTTCGCGCCGGGAGCGCGAACAAGACCGCGAGAGGTGGCACGTGAACACCGATACCGTCACCCAGAGCCAGTTCGTGTCACTCAACGGCTCCAGTGCTCCAGTCCTGTCTCGACTGTCGTACGTCGCGAGCGAGCCGTTCGCCGTGAACATCGCCTTCCGGACGGAGCGTGGCCGTTGGGTGGAGTGGACCTTCGCCCGGGAGCTGCTCGTCACGGGCCTGCGCGAGCCCTCCGGCATCGGCGACGTGCGAGTCCGCCCCGACCTGTCGACCGACGAGGGCATCCTCATCCTGGAGATCGAGTCCCCCGACGGCTACGCGCTGGTGGAAATCGAGCGCGAGGACGTCGAGCGCTTCCTGGACGCCGCTACGGAACTCGTCCCGCTGGGCACGGAGAGCGACCGCTTCGACGTGGACGCCTTCATCGACGAGATCACGAACGTCTGACCCTGGCACCGCAACCTCGCGGCGCCGGGGTCACCCCCGGCGGACGCCAGGCACGAGGCTGACGCACCCCAACGCCACCCCCAGCGCTCGGCTGGCCCACGCGACCAGCTCAGCGGGTGGGACACCCGACGGCTCGACACGTCACCAAGCCGACACCCGGCACCGCCGACGCATTGGCACGTCGACGTCTCGAGAAGCCGACGCGTCGACAGCCCGCCAGCTCGACCCGTCGGCAAGCCGGCACCTCGGCTACTCGGCGGCTGGGCGTTTTCGACACAACGGCTCCCCGCACGCCGACACCTCGCCACCACAGCAGGGCGCCGGCTCGCCACCACAGCAGGGCACCGGCTCGGACCACAGCAGGCCGACACCTCGGCATCAAAGCGGGACGCCGCCTCGGCACCAGAGCGGGACGCCGCCCGGGCCCCCTGCACTCGACACGGCAGCTCTCCGCACGTCGACACAACCCGGCACCTCAGCAGGTCGCCGCCTCGGAACCGCAGCGTGGCGCCGCCTCGGCTCCCCTCCACGTCGTCGCCTCGACACCCTGCGTCGCCTCGACACCCTGCAGTCGGTGACTCAGCAACTCAGCATCCGGCGCGTCACTCGACTCGACATCTCGGCACGTCGGCGCTCCGGCCGACCTGATTCCGCCACCAGCCCGCCCACGGGGAACAGCCGCCTCAAGCCTGCGCAGCCAATCCTGGCCCCGGCCCACCTGCCCATCGGGTCAACGCCCAGTACCCAGCCGGCAGCTTCGCCGACGATTCCTTGGCCGGCACCGACCGAGAGCGTCAGCGACCGAGCGGCCCGAAGGACCTCGGAGACCGGTCCTGCTCCTCGTCGAAGTCACCGCGCGGGTCGATCTGGTTCCACGTCCAAACCTCGAACAGCTGCTTGATCTGCTCGTCGAGCGTCTGGCCGAGCGGCTTGCCCTGCTCCGTGGTCTCCTCGACCGGACCGGTACGCGCCTCGCCGCGGTCGGTGGCCGTTTTCTTGGTTGTGGTCGGCTTCTTCTGCACCGGCGCAGAGGTCTTGGCCGTCGGCGGCGCCACTGGCGGTGCGGTGGTCACCGGCACCTGGGGAACGGAACTCGTGTTCGGAGCCGGTTGCACCGGCTGATTGACACCCGCGTTCGGCACGACCCCAGCGGCCACCGCGGGTGCAGTCTCCGCATCCTGGCCGGGACCGAAGGCGCCACCCGCGATCCAGCCCACACCCACGAGGACAACAGCCGCAGCTGCGACCAGCAGGTTGCGACGGACCTGCCGGAGCAACCGCCGCTTCTCCACGGCGCCGGGCAGATCAACCACCACCGGGGCGAGGGCGAGCTCGCCGGACACCGGCGGGAAGTCGGCAACCGTGGGCTCGTCGTCTTCGACTGGCTTGGGCGCGCTCGCCGCAACGATTCCCGTACGGTCCGCCAGTTGCACGCTCCACACGAGGTCATCCGACCTGTCACGCAGGATCGTGCGCGCCATCAACACCCTCCATCGGCACGGCGTGGACTGTCCCCACTACTTCGCCGCTCGCCGGGCGTCACTCGACCACCCCACAGAACCAGCTGCGGCTCGGGAAAAGCTACCAGCGCGATGAGTTCATCGATGCCGAGAGACTCTCACTTTCCCTGATCATGGAGAAAGATAACTCCATCGGGTGATGATCAAGTGCACAATCCTGCGGTCCGTAGTCACCGCCCTCTCCTGCTCGCTCGACCTGTCGTTACCTTCTGACCATTCACCTCCCCTCAGCGCTGGTTTCCCACGCCCAAGCGGCGATCGCGACCCGATTACACAGGCCCAGCTTCCGCTGGATGCTCCTCAAGTGCGTTTTCACCGTCCCTGCCGTGATTCCCAGAGCCTCGGCGATCTCCAGGTTCGTCTTCGCCTCCGCGACGAGACGCGCTATCTCCCATTCCCGGTCGGTCAACACCGCCGGCCGGCGACCACCGACGGCCGGTAGGCCCATCTGCCGGAAGAGGCGCATGGTCATCTGTGGACTGATCAGCATGTCGCCCGACACGGCAGCGCGAACACCTTCGACCAGCAACCCAGGCCCGGACCGCTTCAACAGGAACCCGCAAGCACCGTTCTGGAGCGCAACTCGCGCGTACTCGTCGAGTTCGAACGTCGTGATCACGATGACCCGTAGTGGATCCGCCACCTTCGGTCCAGCAAGTTCCTGGGTCACCGACAACCCGTCGCGTCCCGGCATCCGGACGTCGACCAGCACCACGTCCGGCCTCAACTCACGAGCCCGTTGCACGGCCGATTCCCCATCAGCCACCTCGCCGACCACCTCGAGATCGTCCTCAGCCTCGAAGATCTGGCGCAGAGTGCGTCGGACCACCTCCTGATCGTCTGCGATGAGAATCCGGGTCGTCGTCACGAGACCACCGGGATCACCACGTGAACGGCCCAGCCCGCCTGCCCCACCGGACCCGCCCACGCTGTCCCGCCGAGCGCGACGACTCGTTCTGCCAAGCCGCGCAAGCCCGACCCACCGGCGCGAGCCCGCTTGAGCAATCCCTGCCTTCGCACACCGTCGTTGACCACTCGGACGAGCAGGTGCGCACCGTTGCGGCGTACCGCCACCGACACCTGACGCGCCTCTGGAGCATGGCGCCGTACGTTTGTGAGAGCTTCCAGCACCACGCGGCGGATCGTGCCCGCGATCTCAGGCCGCGCTTCCTCCGCTCGCTCATCCAACTCCAGCCGCACCCGGATGGGTCCGAGCGCCTCGAACCGTTGCACCAGGGCTGGCAGGTCTGGGGGCCAGCGTGACCGCTCAACGTCGGCCATTCCGGGCGCGTTCTCGCCATGTCGAAGCCAGCACAGCGCCTTGTCAATCGAGTCGAGCACGCGAACGCCAGCCTCTTCGATGCGCTCCAGCGCACGATGCGCATCGCCCGGGGCACGGCCGGGAACCCGCGCAGCCTGAGCCTCCAGCACCAGCCCGGTCACCTCGTGCCCCAGCCAGTCGTGCAAGTCGCTCGCCAGTTGCATGCGCTGCTCGCGGCGCGCGGCGCGAACGGACTCCTCGCGCTTCTGGTCGAGAGACCTCAGGTACAGACCAACCGCCACAGCACATGCTGCCAACAACGCCCAGCCGAAGCACCACTCGCTTGCCGAACCAGTCGGCGGAGACGCACGCGAACCGGCCGTGAGTCGCAGTGGCGCCAGAACCACCGCGCTCATGAGCAACCCGGCGGAGAACGGCGCACCCCGCCCCTTCGCCTGTCGGACCACCTGCACGAGGACGCACAGCAGGAAAGCGGTCTCCAACAGCAGCCACGAAGCGAGGCTCTGATCCGCCGCTTCGCCGTCGCAGAACGTCGCCATCAGCGAGCTCACGGCTGCAACCCCGGACGCCGCAGCAATGACCGTGGACCTGCGGGTGCGTTGCATCGCGATGCCCAGCGCGGCAAGGAGAACCGCCAACGAAGACGCGGTGGCGAGCACGGTGCCGACGGGCATCGCCACGAGCACCGTGCACACCGCCCCGAGAACTGGGACAGGCCAGCCCAGTTCTGCCTTGATCCTTCGGCCGACGCCGGTCGTGGTGCTCATGTCTTCTCCTCGTTCGGAAGTGGCGGTGATAGGAGAATGCACGAACTGGTTCGCGAGCACCATCTACCAAAAGGAAGATATTGTCGGGATCGCGAGAACGATTAGATCGATTGGGTTAGAGACTGAATTCGATTCTGGTGTACTGTCGAAGACACCGCAGACCGCGAGACCACCGGATCTGCTGCGGTGCAAGCAAAATCGAGGACAAGGAGCTTCCATGCGCTACGCCCTGCCCACCATCTCCAGCTACACCTCGCGTGTGCGCGAGGTGACCGGTGGTCGATTCACGACAATGCCAGGTGGTTCACCCGCGAAGCGCTCGATTTCGACCAGCACGTGCTGCCCCGTGCACCCTTGGGACAGTCGTGACGACGGGACGTCCGCGGTGAGCACGTTGGGGTTGCCGTGCACGCACAGGGATCCCGCCGGATCGAACCAGGCGCCGGTCGGCAGCTGTGCCACGCCAGGGCGAAGATCGGTGCTGAGCACGGCCCCAGCCAGACAAGCGCCGCGGTCGTTGAATATGCGGACCACGTCTCCGTCGCTGATTCCCCGCGGACCCGCGTCGTCCGGGTGCAGGCGGACGGCCTCCCGGCCGGCGACCTTCGCCGCCTGGCTGACCGCACCGCCGTCGAGCTGACCGTGCAGCCGGGTGTGGGGCTGATTGGCGATGAGGACCAACGGGAAACGAGCGGCCCGCTCACCGCCGGACCACTCGACGGGTTCCAGCCAGGCTGGATGACCAGGACAGTCGTCGTAACCGAACGAAGCCACTTTCTCGGAGACGATCTCGATTCGGCCGGTCGGGGTCGCGAGCCGGTTGGCTATGGGGTCGGCCCGGAAGTCGGCCCAGAGCGTCCGGTCGGTCTCCGTGTTCGGCAACCGGAAGCCGCCCTCTTCCCAGAATTCCTCGAAGGACGGCACGAAGATTCCCTTGCCGGCCAGGCGCTGCCGCCAGGTGCCGTAGAGGTGCTCAAGCCACTCGCGCGCCGTGCGGCCCTCGGTGAACCGCTCCTCGATCCCCAGCCGGGCAGCCAGTCCGGCGAGGATCGCGTAGTCGTCCCTGGCCTGCCCGCGGGGTTCGGCGATCCGGTGCATCGCGACGAGGTGGGTGTCACGGCGGCCGGAGCCGAAGTCTTCACGCTCCAGTGCTGTCGTGGTAGGCAGAACGATGTCGGCGTGCCGTGCGGTGGCGGTCCAGAAGGGTTCGTGCACGACGACGGTGTCAGGACGGGCGAACGCTTTTCGTAGGCGGTTCAGGTCCTGGTGGTGGTGGAAGGGGTTGCCACCGGCCCAGTACACGAGACGGATGTCCGGATAGGTGCGTTCGGTGCCGTCGTACTGGTAGGGGGTGCCGGGATTGAGGAGCATGTCCGCGATCCGGGCAACCGGGATGAACTGCTTGACCGGGTTGATCCCCTGGGACAGGTAGGGCACCTGGAAGTTCGGGCCGATGTCGCCGCTGTCTCCCATGGAGCCGTATCCGTGCCCGAAGCCGCCCCCGGGCAGCCCGATCTGGCCGAGCATGGCGGCGAGGGCGATGGCGGCCCACACGGGTTGCTCACCGTGCTCGATGCGCTGGAGGCTCCAGGTGACGGTGATGAAGGTGCGGTGGGTGGCCATGCGCTTGGCGAGGTCGACGATGTCCGCGCCCGAGATGCCGGTCAGGGCACTGGCCCAGGCGGCATCCTTGACAGTTCCGTCGTCGGCGCCGAAGAGGTAGCGCTCGAACGCGTCGTAGCCGGTGCAATAGCGGTCGAGGAAGTGGCGGTCGTGCAACCCTTCCGCGGCGAGGGTGTGCGCGAGCGCGAGCATGAGTGCGGTGTCCGTCGCGGGGCGGATGGGATACCACCGCGCGGCCAGCCGCTGGGGGAGATCAGCGCGGAGTGGGCTGATCAGGGCGACCTCGACGTCGCGGTCGGCGAGCTGGGCGAGGAACCCGGGTGTGTGGTGCCGGGTGACTCCGCCGGGTGTGACGAAGACGTTCTTCTCGGGGACTCCGCCGAACGCCACGAGTAGTTCGGTGTTCGCCACGATCGTCGGCCAGCTCGAACCATTGCGGAGGACATCGTTGGCGGTGCCGACGATGTGCGGCAGCACCACCGAGCTGGTGCCGTTGCTGTAGGTGTTGCGAGAGGAGGTGAAACCACCGAAGGCGTTGAGGAACCGGTGCAACTGGCTCTGGGCGTGGTGAAAGCGGCCAGCACTCGCCCAGCCGTAGGAGCCGCCGTAGATCGCCTCGTTCCCGTGGTCGGCCCGGACCCGTCGGAGCTCGGCGGAAAGCAGATCAAGGGCCTCGTCCCAGCTGACCTCGACGAAGTCCTCGTGACCGCGTTTCGGATCCGGCCCCGGCCCGCGCTCCAACCACCCCCGTCGGATTGCCGGCGCCGCAATCCGGTTGGGGTCCGTCAGGGCGCTCGGCAGGTTGCCGAGTAACGGTGACGGCGCCGGGTCTTCTGGGTGCGCGGCGACCTGAAGGTGCCCGTTTTCGTCTAGTCCGGCTGAGAAGGCTCCCCAGTGCGAGGTGCTCGGCCGCAAGCGCATACGTCTACAACTACCAGGAAGGAAGGTGCGCGACCGTGTGGTGAGAAGTGAGCGTGGACATGTCCGGGCACGCGCTGCCCGGGCTGGGCTCCCTGCGTGAAGCAACCGACCCGGGCAGCACGTGGTCGCTTCGCTACGGGTTCGGGCCGGTCGCCGCGGGACGGTCGGGCTGGTTCGACCACTGCGACCACGAACCGGGGTACAAGGCCGCGTCGATGCCGGCGATCGCGAGGGCCGCGATCTCGTGAGCCGCCGTCACACCAGAGCCGCAGTACACCCCGACCGGGCCTTCGGCTGCGCCGAGCTCGCGGAAGCGGGCGGCGAGCTGCTCGGGCGAGCGGAACCGACCCTCGGTGGTGAGGTTCTCGCCGGTCGGCGCGCTGATGGCACCGGGGACGTGGCCGGCGCGGGGGTCGATCGGCTCCTGCTCGCCCCGGTAGCGCTCGCCGGCGCGGGCGTCGAACAGCGTGCCCTTACCAGGCAGCGCGGCTGCTTCGTCGATGGTGAGGACGGGCAGGTGACCGGGTTTGAGGACGATGTCGCCCGGCTCAGGGTTCCGGCCGAAACCGGTTTCCAGAGGCCGGTCGCCCCACGCGGCGAGCCCGCCGTCGAGGAGCCGGACGTCCGCGACGCCCGCCCAGCGGAGCAGCCACCAGGCGCGTGCGGCGGCCAGGTTCCCGCTGTTGTCGTAGACGACGACGGACGAGCCCTCGCGAATACCCCAGCGGCGGGCGGCGGCTTGGAGCGCGTCGAGGTCTGGCAGGGGGTGGCGTCCCTCTGCGGGGGACGGCGGCGCGGCCAGTTCGGTGTCGAGGTCCACGTACACCGCGCCCGGCAGGTGGCCGTCGAGGTAGTGGCGGTGCCCGTTCGGGTCGCCCAAAGCCCAGCGCACGTCCAGCAGGACGGGTGGGGCGGACGAGTCGAGCTGCCGCTGGAGTTCGTCGGCGGTGATCAGGACCGGTGGCCGCGGCAGGTCGAGTTCCGCCGGGTCGGCCGAACCCGGCGCTTCGCCACGCGAGGCGGCCAGCGCGAGGCGGCGCTGCACCGCGGCGTTGAACGGTGTTGGGACGCCGTGCAACCGTCCGAGCAGGACGATCTCGCCGTTGAGGTAATCGCCTTCGACGGATCCGGCGCCTCGGGCCAGGCTCTGGCGGGTGGAGCTGCCGGCGCGTGGACGTCCAGGGATCTCGGCCGCGTCCGCGGCTGAGGCGTCTATTTCGGACGCTTCGCGTAGATCGACCGGTTCGATCCCTGCGGCGGCCAGCACTCGACGTCCCTCGGCTCGCAGGTCCCGGCTCAACGACGCGGTGCGCTCGTCGTGCCCGAAGAGCGCGTCGACGGCGTTGCCGAGGTTGGCGAGGAGCTTGCCGGCCTTCCAGCGCAGCAGGTCCGGCACGAGCTGGACGCCGAAGCCGGCTGTGCGCAGGTCGGCCGCGATCGCGCTGAGGCGCGGGTCGTCACCGGACGGGAACTGCCCCAGCCACAGGATGCCCGGCAGTTCAGCGCCCTGGGCGCTCACCTCACCCGGGTCGATGTAGGACACCGGCATCCACAGCGACGCGCCGAACACGGTGGCGAAACGACGCAGTGCCGCGCGCTCGTTCTCGAGGCCGTTCTGCAGCATCACGACCGGCAGGTCGGCGGCGAGGCCGGAGCCGGCCGGGCGCCACGACCACTCTTGGAGGACCGACTCGGTGTCCTGGGTCTTGGTGGCCACGACGAGGACGTCCGACGAGGTCAGTTCGACGTCGGCGGCGCTCCCGGCGACGGGTACCCGCACGAGCTGCTCGCCGGTGGGCCGGAAGTACCGCAGCCCCTGTTCGCGGATCTTGGCGCCGTGCTCGCCGCGCGCGATGAGCACGACCGGAAGGCCGGCGAGTTGCAGCTGAGCGGCGACGGTCGAGCCGACCGCGCCCGCTCCGATGATGACGTAGCGCATGGGGCCATCGTGCCCGAGCGGCGGGCTGAGGGTCTCGGTGCTTCCGCGGGTTGGGACTCGCGCCGAGGACGCGCCTGGAGGCCGGGACTCTGCCCTGAGGACTGGGGCGTGGGCACGGGACGCTGGTCGTGGGACGTGGATGCGAGGCGCCGGGCGCGAGTCATGGGGCGGGCTTGGGGCGCCGGTGGGGTGCATTGGGGCGGGCGCCGCACGCTGGGCGCGGCCGCTGGGTGCGGGCGCGGGTGTGGAGCCCAGCGCCGAACCCTGGGTGCGGGCGCGGGGGCCCGGGCATTGGGCACAAGGTGCACGGCGCAGCGCACGGCCGCGGGCCGCGGGCCGCTGGGCTCCGCGCCGACGCTGGGCGCGGCGTGAGCATGAGGCGTGGGTGCCCAGTGCAGGGCGCACGCACGGACGCTGGCCAGGGAGGTACGGGCAGAAGCAGACGCAGAGACGGAGGCACCGGAACAGGCGGAGACAGGGCCGGGGCCGGTGGCCGGGGCTGGGGATGCGGCCGGTGGGTGGCCGGTGGCCGGGGCTGGGGATGCGGCCGGGGCCGGTTGCGGGCTGGCGCCGGGGTCGGTTGCGGGCTGGCGCCGGGGTCGGTTGCGGGCTGGCGCCGGGGTCGGTGGCTGGGCTGAGGCAGGTGGCCGGTGGCGGGGGCGGGGGCAGGGGCAGAGGCTGGGACAGGGACAGGGACAGGGACAGGGACAGGGACAGGGACAGGGACAGGGACAGGGACAGGGACAGGGACAGGGACAGGGACAGGGACAGGGAC